>JAHIYS010000005.1 GCA_018814965.1 Gammaproteobacteria bacterium | reverse complement strand
ATCCTAAGGAGACTACAGTAAATGCCCAGCTGCATATAAAACGTAATCCTGCTTCGAAAAGCAAAGAAAAATCTCTGAATCTTGATGGAATAAACATGGACCTTAAAGAGGTCAAAATAAACAAAAAAAACCTATCTCCCAAAGACTATTGTGTAACAGCAAATGATTTAACCATTTTCAATGTACCAAATAAATTTATTCTTAAAACAACTGTAACAATTTGTCCTGAGAAAAATTTTACATGTACCGGCTTATACTTAACCAATAACAATTTCTGCACTCAAAACGAGCCTCATGGGTTTCGCACTATAACTTATTTTATAGATCGTCCAGATGTACTAACAAAATTCAGCACTACCATTATTGCCAATAAAAAGAAATATCCAGTCCTATTATCTAACGGAAACCTAATAAGTAAAAAAACAATAGGCAAGCAGCATCAAGGCGTCTGGCAAGACCCGTTCCCTAAATCTGCTTATCTATTTGCTTTGGTTGCAGGTGATTTTGCTTGGATTGAAGATTACCATAAAACCAAATCTGGAAGAAAAATCACATTACGTATATTTGCCCAACCACAACAATTAGATCAAACTCATCATGCCATGTTCTTTTTGAAGCAGGCAATGCGGTGGGAAGAGGATGCTTTTGGATTAGAATATGACTTAGATCTCTATCAAATTGTTGCCATTAATGACCTTAACTTTGGGGCTATGGAAAACAAGGGGCTAAATATATTTAACAGTAAATTACTTCTTGCCTCAAACGACACTGCTACCGATAGCGACTTAAAAAGAATAGCTTCTGTTATTGCACATGAATATTTCCATAATTGGACTGGCAATAGAGTAACTTGTCGTGACTGGTTTCAGATTGGCTTAAAAGAGGGGCTTACCAGTTTAAGGGAACAACTTTTTATGGAGGATCTGTATGGAAAAGCAATCAACCGTATCGACACTGTAAAAACCGTGTATAGAAGACAATTTGCCGAGGATTCAGGTCCCCTAGCCCACCCTATATGCTTACAATCATATATTGAGGTAGACAATTTTTATACTTCAACGGTGTATTATAAAAGTGCTGAAGTAGCAAGAATGCTTATTACTATTTTTGGTAAAAAAACTTTCCGAAGTATTATAAGCACATTCCTTTCAACTTTCGATGGGTCTGCAGTAACTATAGAGGATTTTCTGCGAACCGCTGCTACGGTTACAAAAACCAACCTGAAGCAATTTAAACTTTGGTATGATCAGTGTGGAACACCTCAACTAAAGATAAAAGGTAGTTTTAGCAAGACCAAAGGATATGGTCTAAAAATAAAACAAGAGCATAAAAAAGCACCCAAAGATTTTTATATCCCTTTGGCATTAAGCTTTCTTGACTCATTTGGCAAGAATTCCCCTGAAAAGCTTTTGATTATAAATAAAAAAGAACACCGATTTGCTTTCAAAAACTTACCTGCTAAACCAACCTTATCTCTACTTAGAGATTTTTCGGCGCCGGTAAGAATAGAATATCCGTATACTGATGATGAGTTATTGACTTTAATTCTCCATGATCAAGATCCAATTAGTCGATGGGAATCTGGACAAAAGCTAATGATAAAAGCAATTGGTGATCTATGTCATAAACGACAACTCAAAAAACTGCCAAAAGTATTACCGAAGATGTTTAAGGCTATACTCGATGACCAAAAAATAGATTTATCCCTAGCAGCCGAAATGCTAGATTTGCCTCCCCAGAGCAATCTTTTAGAGCTCTTTCCACGCATAGATATAGAAAAAATCCATACTGTTTGTGAATTTATAAAAACAGAATTAGCTAAGCAGTTAAAATCTGAATTGCTGACCTGTTATCAAAGTAATAATGTGAAAAATTCGTATAGTTTTGATGCCGTATCTATTGGCAAACGGGACCTTAAAAATAAGTGTCTTGATTATTTAGTACATTTAAACTCCAAGGATATGTTTGCTTTATGCACAAAACAATTAGAAGAAGCAGATAACATAACAGATGCTTATGCCTCACTTGTTGCAATTGCAAACTCAAATTTTGGTAAACGCAAGAAGATTTTAGATCAGTATTATAGAAAATGGCGTAGACAACCTAATTTAGTCAATAAATGGTTGGTAATTAATGCCAGCATTAAATCAAAAGGAACTTTAAAACGGATAAAAGAATTACTCAAACATCCAGGATTTAATTTTAAGAACCCTAATAATGTATATGCTCTTATCCGAACATTTTCGGAAAATAACTTAGCTAACTTTCATGCTGTAAATGGTGAAGGATATAAATTCTTAGCTGATCAAATAATTGCCATAGACAAATTTAATCCTCAATTGGCAGCCATAATTTCAGTCCCGCTTTCTTCTGGCCATAAGCTTGACGTTAAACGTCAAGAATTATTGCACAAGCAACTAGTCAGAATTAGCAAGAGAGATGGATTATCTTCTAATGTTTATGAAATTACATCTAAATTATTGAAATAGAAAATTTGGGGGGCACTTGCTCGGGATATCTAACTCACCGAATATGAAAGTCCTAACAGCAGGATCACAACAACAATACTGTCTGCACGCGTCTTTACCACGTGCTTGGCCTTGTAAAGCAATATGATCGTATTGATCTAGGCAGATACAGTCCTTGTACAAACCGCCAGTTATACTCTTTATTTGATTTCGATTTAAAGTTTTCATCTATTACTACCCCAGCCCGTTTTAATGATAAAAAATAACAGAATCTTTGGTCTGACTCAAGCAGTATTGAAACAGAATCAAACTTGATTATGTTATCGTGTCTTTTTCTTTTACTGGGACACAAAAAGCTCGGATTTGACACCATAGTTTTATTGCCACCTTTTTTATACTTAGACTTGTTATTAGGTGATTGTATTATTGTTTCAGATGTTAAATGTCAAGATCTGATACAATAGTTTAGCTAACAAAAATCAATAAAATCCCAAGATTATCTTCTAATGTTTATGAAACAATATCATGGAGCATTTCTTAGGATACAGACCACCACAGTGGGGAACGAGGATCGATCTTGTCTGCCAATATATCTTTGCTAGGACAACGGTAACAACTTGAGGACAGCATTAAATCCTCTGAATTGTAGCAGTAAGTCGGTTTATGTAGCTGCCCGCAACATAGAGTCATGCATTGAGATCTATTGCTCACTTCAAAGGCATCTATTTCAGCTGATGCGCATTTGCATCCGCCAACACCACCACAAACATCCAATATCGATTTTTCGTTTAATTCTAGTATCATTTTATTTCACCTGTTCTTAAAAAGAGTTATTAAAAAGCATATTCAAAACCCACGTTTCCAAAATATAAATGGATTTATTCTAAACATCTAGTATTAGAATAGCTGAAGAATATTAAGAAAGAATTATCTGATTGATATATGTTAACAATAATAATAACAACTTAATATATTGGGATTCATCGGTTAAAACGATCTTTAAAGTGTTTGAGATAAAATACAATTTATATTAAAGGATGCAATGTCATTAATAATTGAAGCTTAAATATTGTCCCTAACGCTACAAATGCTCAAGCACCCTTTTTAGGATGCTTGAGAAAAATCAGTAAGTTAATGCAATTAACTACTATATTTAAAATCAGCAATCATTCCAATTCTATTCTCAGCAATAAATCTTGCTGTTTTTTTGTCGCGACCACCACAGCTTCTCCACTGATCATCAGAAATAGGATGTTTAGATATACTTAAGGGACCATCCTCAAATGTAGCATAGATATCCGCGTAACTCCTGCAACACTTTTCGAAACATTTTTGTTCGTTTATTGTCAGAGAACGAGTACCTCTAGTGCCACATGCGCACCCAACTCCTCCAAATACAGCCTGAATATTTTTACTATTTAGTTCTTTAAGCATATCTATCACCTTTGAAAGTTATTAATAACGGTATTTAAAATGTAGCAGGAAAATATTAAGGAAAGATTATGTGTTTAATATCAGATTTTATTAACTGATATAGGGTAGGATTAGAACAAGTCAGAAATCCTGACTTGTTCTAAAATCTGTTCTATAAAACATCTTCTCCATCGACATCCATCCATTCAGTCTCTGCGCATGTATCGTAAGTACGGCCTAAGAGTCCTGGATGCAAAAAGATATAGGCAGAATCATTGATATACATACAGCATATATATTTACAATGGTCTTCATTATAAGCATCTTGTTGATGCCCCGTTTGTTCACACATACACTTGCCGCCACCAAACACATTGGCAATTTGTTCTTGATTTAAAGTCTTCATATACCCTCTTGTTTAAAATAATAAATAAAATATGGAATAAACATTTCTTTTAAATAAGAAATGATTTTCCCTTTAGACTGAAAACACAAGATTCTAAGTTAAGAAAATGCTGCCGTGATCAGAATCTCATTTGAGGCAAAAATTATTTAACTTATATAAGTTAAATTAGTTTTTACGATAATGAGTTGCTAAAAAACGATAAGCCAGATTTTCTGTATCATCAGGTCTTGATTTTAGTACAATAAACATGCCTCAGGATGTTGCTGGGAAAAAGCATAAAATCCACGATCGTTGCCACAATAAAAACACTCATGTGGGACTTTGTTAAGGGTTACTTGCATTACTGGCGTTGGACCATCCTCAAATAGACAAAAGCTACTGCTTCCCCAGGATTCGCAACAATACCCTTCACAATCAACACCACTTTGCACTATCTTTCCAAGAGGAGCAGGCTTGCATAAACACCCAAAACCACCAGAAATATTTAACAACTGTACATCACTCAACTCTTGCATCATTTTCGCTTTCATCTTTACCCTCTATTAATCAGATTAGTATTTTAAATACATATTATAAATATTGGAGGTTCACTCATACAGATAACAAAAACCTATTTTTAGTATGCCAAACAAAAATACCAGCAAAACATTAAAATAAAATTATGTAAGTAAAATGATGTATGAGTGTTAATAAAAAGTTAATATTACAATTATTTATTATTATAAATGCATTCGCCTTGGCCCAGCTTAACTCTTGTTAGCAACTCTCAACTTCTACTCTATACACCCCTAACTTATGCACGCTCCAGTATTTAGATGGATCTGGCTTATCACAGCATTTTTGTCGACACTGATATCTTTCGGAAACCATTACCGCATCTTCGTGAGTATATGCTGTTATATGGTCCACACACTTACATTCAAGTATATTCGCTCCAGTAATTGGCTCATTCGCAAATAGATTCAAAGTATCGAAGTTTTTGCCGCCAAAAACAACTATGAGTTGCTGTTTGTTTAATTCTTTAATCATTTTGATTTCTCTTATATAAGGTTATAAATTATAAAAATCACATTTCAGAATCAATGGTCGCTTTCTGAACATAAAAGATATTGATTTATTTTTAATGTGTATTATTAAAATAGCAGTGCATTATTAAGAAAGTATTATCCGCATAAATATCTTAACGCGCGTAACCCAAGCTTAATTTATTAAAGATCTATTAAAATGAATTTATCTGAAAATCTAAATGGTAATCTTGATATAAATAGGCCGAGGAATCTCGGCCTATAATAAAGCTGAAGCTTTTGTTTAACTGATTGTATTTATTAAGCTCTTCTTCT
>JAHIYS010000095.1 GCA_018814965.1 Gammaproteobacteria bacterium | reverse complement strand
TGGTGCTGATATGGTGTTTCTGACAGCCGGCATGGGTGGTGGTACTGGAACCGGTTCAACCCCAATTTTTGCTGAGATTGCCAAAGAATTAGGAATTTTAACTGTTGCTGTAGTAACCAAACCTTTTCTTTTTGAGGGTAAAAAGAGAATGTCGGTAGCAGATGAAGGAATTAAGAGATTAACCGCAAGTGTGGATTCATTAATTACTATTCCTAATAATAAATTATTGCCAGTTTTAGGAAAGAACGTTAGTTTATTGCATGCATTTAAAGCTGCAAATAACGTACTATTGGGGGCAGTGCAGGGTATTGCTGAATTAATTACCAAACCAGGATTGATTAATGTTGATTTTGCCGATGTGCGTACTGTTATGTTAGAAATGGGTATGGCAATGATGGGAACAGCAAATGCCCGTGGTGATGGGCGTGCACGCAATGCTGCAGAGGCGGCCATATCAAGCCCTCTTTTAGAGGATGTGGATTTAAGTAATGCTGGTGGCGTATTAGTTAATATTACCGCTGGCCCTGATATGTCTATTGGGGAGTTTGAAGAGGTGGGTGAGGTTGTAAGGTCGTTCACTTCTGAGGATGCTACAGTGGTTGTTGGTACTGTTATTGATCCTGATATGGATGACGAGTTAAGAGTAACAGTGGTTGTTACAGGTCTTGGTGATATGATTAAAAATAAAGCTAAGTCAGGATTAGATATTAATCGAGCTACAGTTGTTGCGCCTAGAATTACTATAGTGGATGAAAGCGCCCGAGTTGATGGAGATGTGGATTATCGCAAATATGATAAACCGGCGGCGTTACGTAATAATACAGTTAGCATCTCTTTGGATGATGATTTAGATGATTCTTTGGATAAGAACATCGAATATCTTGATATACCAGCTTTTTTACGCAGAGAGGATAAGGCTAGGATTAAAGATTAGGTCTTGTTTTTTGTGGTGTTTTAATATAACATGTTGATTTTGCTGGCAGTATTGCTTTTCATGTTTTAAGATATGTATGTTACAATCTTGCAAATTTATTTTTTATAGTGAAATATTAAATGGTTAGACAGCGTACGTTAAAGAATTTAATCCGTGCTACCGGCGTCGGAGTCCATACAGGTAAGAAGATATATATAACTTTAAGACCAGCTCCAATTGATACCGGTATAGTTTTTCGTAGGGTTGATTTAAATCCAATAGTTGATATTTCAGCATTAGCTGAGAATGTTGGTGAAACTACTCTATCCTCATGTTTGATCAAAGACCAAGTAAGAGTTGCTACAGTTGAGCATTTAATGTCAGCTTTTGCTGGTTTGGGCATTGATAATGTTTATGTTGATATTAGCGCTCCTGAAGTTCCAATTATGGACGGTAGTGCAGGTCCTTTTGTGTTTTTGATTAGATCTGCTGGTATTGAAGAGCAAAATGCCGCAAAACGGTTCTTAAAAGTAAAGCGTGAAATTAAAGTTACAGATGGTGACAAATGGGCTAGCATCAGTCCTTATAATGGTTTTAAGGTATCTTTTACTATAGATTTTGATCACGCGGTATTTCGTAACGTACCCCAAACAGCGACAGTTGATTTTGCATCATCTTCATTTGCTAAGGAGATAAGTAGAGCAAGAACTTTCGGTTTATTATCTGATTATGAAGTTTTGCGAGCCAATAATTTAGCTTTAGGTAGTAGTTTAGACAATGCTATTGTAGTAGATGAGTATCGGGTAATGAATGAGGATGGTTTGCGTTATAGTGATGAATTCGTAAAACATAAAATGCTAGATGCTGTTGGAGACTTATATCTGCTAGGATGTAGTGTTATTGGTTCTTTTAGCGGCTATAAATCTGGTCATGCGTTGAATAATTCTTTGTTAAGAACGTTGCTTGCGGCTAAAGATGCGTGGGAGATGGTCACTTTTGAAGATGCCAAAGAGATGCCGTTTGGTTTTATGCCTCTAAATGTCGTATCCGAAGCTTCTAAATAGAGCCATTTATTTCTGCGATCGTATCTTATTTTTTTCCTTTAAATCAGCGATGGTTTCTTGCCAGAGTATTTCGTTGTTGCTGGATAGTTTTATTGGCTTTGATTTTTTGTTTGGAATTTGTATTTCAGAGGGTGTAATGGTATAGCGAATTCTAGATATATCTTTGAATTCAGGCTGTATCCGTAACTGTTTTAGAATATCAGGAATAGCATAGCGAAATCTTGTCGCCCATGATGTATTGGTGACTATCACTGTTAGTTCTGAGTTTTTGTAATTGGCAAAATGGCAATGTTTAGCAAGATTGGTATCAATAGCAGCCCTAAAAATTATTTCAAGATCCCTAGAGTCTTTAAGTTTATTGATTAATTTTGTAATAAGAGAATTATTCTTTTTAAAGATTTCAGTAATGGTTTTCATTTTGGGTATTTTACGGCATAATAACTTTTATTGCCAATTCCAGTGGTATTTGCATAGAGTTTAAGTAATGAATTATTGCTATGGAGCTGTCGCAATCTGAAGTTTTTTGCTATTTTTTTGGACCGTTTTGCAACGGGGCGACAGATCTTAATGGTTGTCCTCGGGCGGCGAAGACTGCTGGATTTAGAATGCAAGATTTTTAGATTGCAACAATCCCGCTAAGGGTAAGTGGTGTAAGTTTAGAGAATTGTCTCTGAACGTGGTTAAAAAATTGATTAAGTGGTTACAGTTATGAAAATTCTACATAAAATATTTGGTACTCGTAACGATCGAGTCATAAGGCGCCTTGCAAAAAATGTCGCAGTAATTAATCGGCTTGAGCCGCAGATGCAAGCTTTGTCAAATGAGGAGCTGAAGGCAAAGACTGACGAGTTTCGTAAACGTCTTGAAAATGGTGAAACTCTCAACATGTTGTTACCAGAGGTTTTTGCAGTGGTGCGTGAAGCAAGTGTAAGAACATTAGGGCAGAGACCTTTCGATGTTCAATTGATAGGGGCCATGGTGCTGCATGAAGGTAAAATTTCTGAGATGCGCACTGGTGAAGGAAAAACTTTGTTAGCTACTCTACCAGCCTACCTTAATGCCTTAACTGGCAAAGCGGTTCATGTTATCACTGTTAATGACTACCTTGCCAAGCGTGATGCTGCTTGGATGGAACCTATTCATAATTTCTTAGGTTTAACTGTCGGAGTTATTGTTGCTGGTCAAAATCATGCAGAGAAGAAGAGCGCATACGCAAAAGATATTGTTTATGGGACTAACAACGAATTTGGTTTTGATTATTTACGCGATAATATGGCCTTTAGTTTTGATGACAAGGTGCAAAGAGGGTTATATTTTGCGATTATAGATGAAGTTGATTCCATATTGATTGATGAAGCTCGTACCCCTTTAATTATTTCTGGGCCATCTGATGATAGTTCTGAGTTATATACCAAAATCAATAAATTAATTCCTGCTCTCAAAAAGCAAGAGAAAATAGAAACGCTAGATTCTCCACCGCTCAAACCAGAGGAGATTGGTGATTATACTCTAGATGAAAAAGTGCGCCAAGCATATCTAACCGAAAGTGGGCATCAGCATGTAGAGAGTTTGTGTGCCAAGTTGGGCCTGGTTGAACCAGGCGCCAGTTTATATGATGCGAAAAATATTAAATTAATGCATTATCTTAATGCTTCATTGCGTGCTCATACCTTATTTCATCGGGATGTTGATTACATTGTTAAAGATGGAGAGGTGATCATAGTTGACGAACATACTGGGCGTACTATGGAGGGGAGGCGTTGGTCAGATGGTTTACATCAAGCAGTAGAGGCAAAAGAGGGAGTGCAGATCCGTAGTGAAAATCAAACTTTGGCTTCGATAACTTTCCAAAATTATTTCAGAATTTATGAAAAAATTTCAGGGATGACCGGTACGGCTGATACTGAAGCTTATGAGTTTCAGCAGATTTACGGTTTAGAGGTGGTAGTGATTCCAACTCATAAATTAATGATTCGTAAGGATCTTCCGGACCAAATTTATTTGACCGCTAAAGAGAAGTTTAATGCGGTATTAAATGATATTAAAGAGCGTAGTAATAAAGGACAGCCAACATTGGTTGGTACAGCTTCTATTGATACTTCAGAAAAACTATCGCGATTACTTGATAAGGCTGGAGTAGTTCACGAAGTTTTAAATGCAAAGCAGCATGAGCGTGAGGCAAATATTATTGCTCAAGCTGGTCTTCCTGGTGCGATTACCATTGCAACTAACATGGCCGGTCGTGGTACCGATATTGTGCTTGGTGGTAGTTTAGATGTTGAGATTAAAGGGTTAGATAATCCATCAGATGATGAGATTGCAAAGATTAAGGAGGCATGGCAAAAGCGACATGATAAGGTTCTAGAAGCGGGGGGCTTACATATTATTGGTTCAGAGAGGCATGAGTCGCGGCGAATTGACAACCAGTTGCGAGGTCGTTCGGGTCGTCAAGGTGATGCTGGATCCTCAAGATTCTATTTGTCGTTAGAAGATAATTTACTTCGTATTTTTGCCTCAGATCGTATTGCTTCAGTTATGAAAAAGTTAGGGATGAAAGAGAACGAAGTGATTGAGCATAGCTTGGTTAGTCGTGCTGTTGAAAATGCCCAGCGTAAGGTTGAGGGCCACAATTTTGATATTCGTAAAGGTCTTTTGGAATTCGATAATGTTGCAAATGAACAACGGCAGGTAATTTATAAGCAGCGTGATGAGCTAATGGAAGCAGGTGATATTGCTGAAACTATAGAGGTTATGAGGGGTGATGTAATTAGCTCAGTCATTGATACTTTTATTCCTCCTCAAAGCATAGAGGAACAGTGGGATGTTTCAGGTTTAGAGCGACAACTGCAGCAGGATTTTGGTGTGAAGATGCATATTAGCGATTGGTTGGCGCAAGACGCCTCATTACATGAAGAGAGTTTGCGTACGAAGATTACTAATGAGTTAGCAGAAATTTATCGTGAAAAAGAAGCACAGGTTGATTCAGAGTCAATGCGTAATATTGAGCGGTCAATAATGCTCCAGGTGTTAGATACGCAATGGAAAGAGCATTTAGCCGCGATGGATCATTTGCGTGATAGCATCCATTTGCGCGGATATGCTCAGCAAAATCCAAAGCAAGAATATAAGCGTGAAGCTTTTCATATGTTTACTAGAATGTTAGACAATATAAAGAGAGATGTTGTTCGTGTTCTTTATTCGATTCATATTAAAACTAAAGAAGATGCCGCTGAGGTAGAAGAGGAGCGTCGTCGTGTTGCCCAGCAAGAGCAAAACAAGTTGAATTTTATCCATGCCCCAGGCGGAACGGCAGCGGCAAATGATTCGGAGTCTGAGGGTGAAAAAGATGATAATTCTCCTTTCGTGCGTGAAGAGCCGAAGGTTGGCCGCAATGATTCATGTCCTTGTGGTTCTGGTAAGAAATTTAAACATTGCCATGGGCAGTTGAACTAAAAGATTTTCAATACGAGAAACAGCCAAATGCTTTGGAAGCTTATTCGCCTAGCGCGGCGGCAGCAACTAATGCCAACTATTAACATAATAAGCAATAGATGATGTTAATTCTATATGGGTAAAAAATTTACCAAAGAACAACTGCAACAGATTAAGCGGATGATTAATAGCTTACGAAGAAAGGGTATAAGTGACCAAAAAATTTACGACGAACTAATAAGATTTCAATCTGATGAAGTAAAGAAAATGTTTAATTTAGCTATCCGAATGATCGCTAAAGAGGCCAGGAATAAATACCGTATTTTAAATAATGTTTTGATTGTAATATTATCTAAATCAATCCTGTTGCGGTTTTTGCCGATGTTGAATATGCGCTTATCAAGTGGAGAAGATCTTATTTTTAGCGTGATGCTTGGTTTGGTTTTCGGTGCATTATTATCAATCGTGCCTATATTTTTTTTGGTAGAAGTTATAAAAAAGAAGGCTTATATATATAAACCCTTAGGGATAATATTCATCGCTAGTTCTTTCACTGAATTAAGATTGATTCTGGACACTATTACTTTAGTTAGTAAGTTAGATTATATATTGGTTATTTTGGAGCTAATGATACCTATCTTAGGCGCCATAATATCCTTTTATATCGCTAAAAAATTACTGCCCAATCTTAAGCACGCAGGGATAAAGCTTGGGTATTGGAGATATAGAGCATAAAGTCTTGATCTCTTTGTTCTTTATGATATAAAACAGTGTGTCGGTTAATATGGAAGAGTAAAAATATGAATCTTTCAAAATTCAAACAAAAATGCGAATTGGCTAGTAAGATTTGCGCTGTTGCAGCCGCGCCAGCAATAGTACTTTCAACAGCAGCTGCGGTTATATTATTTCCTCTTGCTATCATACTAAATATTGCCGCAGGAAATCTGCGTGAAAAATTTAATTTGATTGTGCGCAATCCAGTGACATTAGCATTTTTACTTTTTTTCTTATTATTTTTAATTGGCAGTACTTATTCTACTGGTCCAATTACCGATGTTTTAATTGTGCTACGTAAGCATGCTAAATATTTGTTAGCAGTAATGCTTTTTCCTGTATTTATGGAAGAAAAGTGGCGTAATTACGCTATTCTTTCTTTTATTGGGGGAATTTTAGTAATGCTAGTAGCTTCATATCTAAGAACCCATGGATATTTAAGTTGGGGGGCTACTGGAGCGGTAGAGATCTTTAAATCAAGTATTGATTTTAATTTTTTGATGGCTTTTGCAGCTTATTTATCTTTATTTAAAATAGCATCTGCATCTTCTCGTTATCGTATGGCATGGATTATAATTTTTATTCTTATAGTTCATACAGTTTTATTTCGAAGTATGGGAAGGTCTGGTTATTTCATTTTTATGGCGCTCATGCTTTTGTTTTTTGAGCAAAAAATGGGATGGAGAGGTTTGATTATAGCGGGAGCAAGTGTAACGCTTCTTTTTGTTTTAGCTTTTAGTTTTTCTTCCACATTTAAAGGTAGGATAAATTTTATATTTAATGATATTAAAGTTTATCAACAGAATGAGAATACTTCTGTTGGTTTGCGTATGACGTTTGTAAAAAATGGGATCAAACTAATCAAAGCTCATCCTGTATTTGGTGCTGGCACCGGTAGTTATGTTAAAGAGTATAGTTCGATTAAGCCTACGCCACTAGATCTCAATGTTATAACAGCCCCCAATCCGCACAATGAGTATATCTATATCGGGGTGCAGTTTGGAATTGTAGGTCTGATCGTATTGTTATTGTTTTTTTCAATACCTTTATGGTATAGCAAGTTTTTACCTGAAAAAGAAAAATATATAGCTCGTGGTGTGATTGTCAGTATTATGCTTGGGTCTTTATCTAATACTTGTTTATCAGATATTACCATGAGGCATTTTTATATTTATTTTATTGCATTAGCTTTTGCTGCATTATCAACGAAAATAAAAAAATCAAGTAAGTAGCCAGAGTTTCTGCCTGATGCTTTGTATGTCATTGCGAAGAGCAAGAAACGCTTGCGATGTTGCGCAAATTTGACACGGACGTGACAATTTACACTGCGCTATCCCTGCTTCGCTGAGATTGCTTCGCCTCTGGCTCGCAATGACAGCAAAAAACCCCAGATTTCAAG
>JAHIYS010000094.1 GCA_018814965.1 Gammaproteobacteria bacterium | reverse complement strand
TTTTTGCCGTTCTTCTTTTTAATGCGGTTATCGGAGCGATCCAAGAAGGGAAAGCACAAAACACTCTTCTTGCCCTTAACAAATTCGTCGAGACAAAAGCAACCATACTCCGCGAAGGAAAAGAACTAATCGTATCTGACAAAGAATTGGTTCCAGGCGACATAATTATCTTAAGGGAAGGAGAAAAAATACCAGCAGACGCCAGAATGATTATGGCAGTAAATCTAAAAATTGATGAGGCTTCTCTAACTGGAGAATCGGAACCAAAACAAAAAATAACTGACCCTATAAATGGCAACCACCTTCCAACCACCGAACAAAAAAATATTGTTTTTAAAGGCACCCATGTTCTTTCTGGAAATGGTAAAGCAATTGTAGTAGCAACAGGGATTAATACTGTAATTGGAAAGATTTCAAAAGAAATTGCAACGATTGATACCGAAATCCCTCTAAAAACCAATGTTCGCTATCTTTCTCATATCATAATCATTGTCGTTGCAACCATAAGCGTCTTACTATTTTTATTTGGCATAATATCTGGCAACCCGATAAAGGATATGTTTACTATTGTAGTCTCGCTTGCAGTATCCATTATCCCCGAAGGACTCCCGATTGTAATGACCCTAGTTCTTGCAAGTGGTGTATGGAGAATGTCCAAACGAAATGCTTTAATAAAAAAACTTCAGGCTGTCGAAGCCCTAGGCCAAACCCAAATCATTGCTGTTGATAAAACAGGTACTATTACAAAAAATGAGTTAGTTATCCAAAGAGCATATATAGACGGAAAGTTTTTTGATATAGGAGGTGTGGGTTATGAGCCAAAAGGAGAAATTCGATTAAATGGCAATATGGTTGGTCCAACCGATCACCCTGATCTTTTATTTGCTGGCAAAATAGCGGTATTTTCAGCGAAAAACTCTCATGTGATGTTTTCTGAAGATGAAAAATCATGGCATGTCACTGGAGACCCCACCGAAGCAGCAATGCTTGTGTTTGGAGAAAAAATCGGTTTTTGCAAAGATGATTTAGAGGAAGAATCTCCTCTTATTAATGAAATTCCATTTGATTATAATCTCAAATACCATGGCACTGTTCATCAACTTGATGGCAAAAAGTTTTTATCTGTTGTTGGGGCTCCAGAAGTTATTTTAGATCTCTCGCAAAAAATATGGAGTGCTGGCAAAACCCATAATCTAAGCGAAAAACATAGATCTGAACTAGAATCAATTTATACCTCCATGTCGCAGGAAGGATTGCGGATTGTTGCACTAGCCAAAACCGATGAAGTTCCACAAACACTTGTACCAGAAGAAATCAAGTCACTTACCTTTGTAGGATTCTTAGGTATGAAAGACACCATTCGGCCAGAAGTAGCTGAAGCTATACAAAAAACTATTTCTGCTGGAATTCGAGTGGTAATGATTACCGGTGACCACAAACTTACAGCGCAAACAATAGCCAAAGAAGCTACCATTTACAAAGATAATGATATGATTCTTACTGGACAAGAGATAGATTCTTTTTCCGACGTTGAACTTGCTGACAAGTTAGACAAAACCACAGTATTTGCACGAGTGACCCCAGAACATAAATTAAGGATCATAACTGCATATAAATCAACGGGGAAGATTGTCGCCATGACAGGGGATGGCGTTAACGATGCGCCTTCGCTAGTAGCAGCTGATCTTGGCGTAGCAATGGGAAGAATTGGTACCGAGGTAGCAAAAGAAGCTTCCGATATTGTACTTTTAGATGATAACTTTAGCAGCATTGTATCAGCCATCGAAGAAGGCAGAAACATCTATAAAACCATCCAAAAAGTGCTTCTTTATCTTTTCTCAACCAGCTGTGGAGAAACACTAACAATTGTTGGCGCTCTTATTTTAGGCTATCCCCTCCCTATTTTGCCTGCTCAAATCATTTGGCTTAACTTTGTTACTGATGGTTTTCTTGACGTAGCTCTTGTTATGGAGCCTAAAGAAGAAGGGCTACTTGACGGCGGCTTCAAACGACCGAAAAAACATCTTATTGACAAACTTATGGCACAAAGAATATTTATAATGGCTATCCCAATGATGCTGGGAACACTCTTTATTTTTAAAGGATATTTTGCAAATAATCTCACGAAAGCTTGGACGATCTCTTTTACAACACTTGCGGTATTCCAGTGGCTTAATGTCTGGAGTTGTCGTCATGAATCAAAATCAATTTTTCAGACAAATCCTTTTTCAAATAAATTTTTAGTGGGCGCTACGGGTATCATTATCTTATTGCAATTATTTGCCATTTATAACCCAATAATGCAGAAGCTCCTACGCACTACCCCTCTCAAACTTTCAGAGTGGCTTATAATTTTTGCAATCGCTTCCTCTATTATTCTTGCTGAAGAAATAAGAAAATTCTTTTATCGCAAAAAAATAGCTGCAAAAACATAAAACCATCTTACAGCTTTATCTATCCACTGTAGATTGCCACGCCAAGCCAAAAACGCTTGGCTCGCAATGACGCCTGCAAAACGTCATTGCGAGGAGTGCGCGTAGCGAACGACGCGGCAATCTAGCAAATCAATTTATGGGTTCAGTTAAAGTCAAAAATTTCTGCATCACTGCTTACGCTAATTTATTGAATTTCCTGGATACCGGCTTTTGCCGGTATGACATAAAATGGAGAGTTTGCCGGCACAACAAAAAGATAGATTGGATCACTGAGATTGCTTCGCCTTCGGCTCGCAATGACACTTGCAAAATGTCAACACTCTCATATATTCAGTGATTACAATTTTTATTCCGATTGCAACAGTCACCACTTATAATACCAAAGTATTTCCATTTTTTTTAAGCCAACTCTCATTTTCCTTATAATCAGGCAAAATCTTTTGCAATCTATCCCAAAATGACTTTGAGTGATTCCTCTCTACCAAGTGCACCAACTCATGAACTATCACATAATCAAGAATGCTTGGTGGAGCCATAATCAATCTCCAGCTAATATTAATGGATCCCTTTGTACTACATGAACCCCAACTTCTTTCAGCGTTTGTGATTTTAACCCCATTGTATTGCAATTGAGTTATAGCAGCATAGTAGTTGATACGTTCAATTATCTTACCTAAAGCTTTATCTTTGTACCAAAAAGTTAAATGCCTTTTTGCTTGAGGCAAAAACTTTTTAGGAAGATGCAATACGTTAGATATCTCTATATCTTCGCAATCGCTACTTTGTAGCTTATAGAGATTACCTTCAAATACAAACTCCTCGCCATCAATAAATCTTTTCGGCAAAACACGGCTTTTATTTACAATATCCTTTTTCTTTTCAATCCAAGATCTTTTCTTATCTACAAACTTTCTAATCCTCTCCAATGAAATATTAAGCGGTGCACGCACCTCTAACGCTGCTTCTTTAGTTATAACCAAAGCTAAAGTACGCCTTTTTGATCTTACTATTTTGTCAATTAGATCCGACAATCTATCCTCATGGTAATTTTAAAATTAATACAAAAAAATCATAAAGAATGATCACTCATCAACCATCTTTTATCAAGCTTATCGTTAGACTGCCATATCATTATAATGGGGCTACTAAAATTTGAAATTCTTACATACTGGATCCCACTCTCTTCACTGCCCGACAACAACCATCAAGATCTGTAGGCAAGTTGGAAAACTCAGGCCCAAAGAAAAACAGCAAAAAACTTCTGGTTGCAACAGCTCCTTTATTAGCAGGCGTAGGAAAACCTAACTACTTAGCGCTATAGCTAAATCATCTAAGCACTAAATGAATTAGATCTTTTGGGTTCTGACCTAAAAAAACATCTGACAGTAAAATCAAATACTGGTTTTTCCCATCTCCCACCGAGGATAAACTTTAATTTCCATATTGGTATTAGTTTTTCCTAACATAAAGTATCTCGAACCAGTATAAGCAATCATTGCGCCATTATCGGTACAAAACTCCAATCGAGGAAAATATATCTGCGCCCCTTCGGCCCTTCCTAACTCATTTAATTGTTCTCGAAGCATATAATTAGCGCTAACCCCACCAGCAACTACTAAACTTGTAAAATGATTCTCTTTTATTGCACGCCGACATTTAATAACCAAAGAATCAACAGCTGCCTCTTGAAAAGCAAAAGCAATATCAGCCCTAGCCTGATTATCAAGTCCAAATTCCCGAAAACAATTTAAAGCATAGGTTTTTAAACCACTAAAACTAAAATTTAGCCCTTTCTGACCAGCCATTGGGCGGGGAAAAGAAAAGCGCCCCTTCACGCCATTTTTGGCCATTTTTGCTAACTCTGGTCCACCAGGGTATGGCAATCCCAAAATCTTCGCTACCTTGTCAAATGCCTCACCTACTGCATCGTCAAGAGTTTCACCCAAAACCTTATATTTACCAAATGCTGCGGCCTCAATAAGCTGAGTATGGCCACCGGAAACCAGCAGAGCTAAAAACGGGAATTCAGGAGGATTCTCTTCTAATAAAGGTGCTAGCAAATGGGCTTCCATATGGTGTACAGGTATTGTGGGTATTTTTAAAGCATAGCTTAAGGACTTAGCAAAAGCAGCGCCAACCAAAAGAGCCCCAATAAGCCCTGGTCCAGCCGTATATGCAATACCGTCTAGATCTTGTAGTTCGATCTTAGCTTCTTTTAATGCGCCCTTAACCAAAGGCAGTAACTTTCGCACATGATCACGGGAGGCAAGCTCAGGAACAACCCCGCCAAACTCAGCATGGAGCGCTACCTGGCTATAAAGCTTATGAGCTAATAGACCACCAACGGTATCGTAAACCGCAACACCGGTTTCATCACAAGAAGTTTCAATACCTAAAATAACCATGCCATCATTCTAAATTAAAACCTATTAATATTACAGATAACTTTCAGTTTGCATTACTAAAAATTAATCAGTACAATTCGGCAAAACATTAACAAAATGAGGTGGTTTAATCTATGCCAAGTATCAAAATAAAAGAGCATGAATCTTTCGATGGCGCTATGCGCCGTTTTAAAAGGGCCTGCGAAAAAGCTGGTATTCCAGGAAAGTTACGTCAAATCGAGTTCTATGAAAAACCTACAACAAAACGCAAACGCAAAAAATCAGCTGCGGTTAAACGTCAGCAAAAACGCGTGTCCAGCGGTGGCAGTGATACTAATACAGGCTATAGACGAAGAGATTAAGGCATGCCTAGTATTTTAATGCTACAAATTCAAGAAGACACAAAAAATGCTATGCGAGCTAAAGAGGCACAACGGCTGGCTACGATACGTCTTTTGCTTGCAGCAATTAAACAACGCGAAGTAGATGAACGCATTTCTTTAGACGACAATCAGATTATTGCTGTCATCGATAAGATGATTAAACAAAGAAATGATTCGATTGAGCAGTACATTAAAGGTGATCGTAAGGATTTAGCCCAAATAGAAGAAGCTGAATTAGAGATCCTAAAAAAATACATGCCTCAACCTCTAACAGAAGAGGAGATTGAAAATATAATTGTTGAAGCTGTATCTTCATCCAAGGCAACCTCAATTAAAGATATGGCCCGTGTCATGACGCATTTAAGACCTAAAGTCCAAGGAAGAGCTGATATGGGCAAAGTTAGTGCCAAAATTAAAAATATACTAGAAAATAAAGCGTAATCGATCAGATTTTTTGGTTTAACTTAATCAAGCAATTGTTTGATTATTAAGTATTTATTACATATCAATAAAACCTCATGTCAAAATTAATTCCTCAAGCTTTTATTGATGATTTACTAAGCAAAGTCGATATAACCGACCTAATAGGTTCACGCATAAAATTAAAACGCACAGGAAGCAACTTAGTCGGACTATGTCCCTTTCATAACGAAAAAACTCCCTCTTTCACTGTTAGCTCCACTAAACAATTCTTTCATTGCTTTGGCTGCAGTGCTCATGGCAGCGCAATTAGCTTTATTATGCAATTTGAACACTTAACCTTTGTTGAAGCTATAGAAAACTTGGCCAATCAAGTTGGGCTAACCGTTCCCAAAACAACTCAAAACCACCAAGATCAAGTTCGCTATACCGAGCTATACAAATTAACCGAAAAAGCTGCCTCATTTTTTGAGCAACAACTAACTAAATCAACCCGAGCTATAAATTACTTAAAATCACGTGGTTTAACTGGTGCTATTTGCAAAAAATTTAAAGTT
>JAHIYS010000093.1 GCA_018814965.1 Gammaproteobacteria bacterium | reverse complement strand
ATTTTCTAGATACCGGCTTTCGCCGGTATGACAAAAAATCTGGCTTTTGCCGGCACAACAAAAAAATGGATTGGATCACCCAGATTGTCGCGTCGCAAGCTTTGCTTGCTTTTCGCAATGACGTTTTGCTGGTGTCATTTGCTGTAAGAGTTGCAAAATTTGTCACATCCGTGTCAAATTTGTGCCAGGTTTACTTCGTAAGCTTGCAATGACAATTTTTGTTCAGATTTTGGTAGCCCAAGTATGAAAGCTTAAGAATAAGTGGTATAGCTAGAAAATAGAACCTTTTTAACTCAAAGGAGTTGTTCATGAGCCACTAAATAGTATATAAAAGAATCCCTATATGAATAAACAAACTAACATTCGTAACTTTTGTATCATTGCCCACATTGATCATGGCAAATCGACGTTGTCCGATCGCTTGATACAGTCATGTGGTGGTCTCGATTCTCGTGAAATGCAAGAGCAGGTGCTTGATAGCATGGATATTGAGCGGGAAAGAGGGATCACTATTAAGGCACAGAGTGTGACTTTAAAATATCAGGACAAAGATGGTCAGGAATATTGCCTTAATTTTATTGACACTCCCGGGCATGTTGATTTTTCTTATGAGGTTTCAAGATCTCTTGCAGCTTGTGAAGGAGCATTATTGTTGGTTGATGCTGGTCAGGGGGTAGAGGCACAAACTGTAGCTGTTTCTTATATGGCGGTTGATCATGGTTTAGAAATTATTCCAGTTATTAATAAGATAGATCTTCCTCAATCAGATCCAGAAAGGGTAATCAAAGAGATTGAAGAGATTATTGGTATTGCTGCTTTTGATGCGGTAAAAATCAGTGCTAAAAGTGGTGAGGGGGTGCCGGAATTACTTGAGAGTATTGTTGCCAGAATTCCACCTCCCAAGGGTTCTAGGGAGGAGCCATTACAAGCATTAATTATTGATTCTTGGTTTGATAACTATCTTGGGGTGGTTTCTTTAGTGCGAGTAGTTAATGGGGTTCTAAAGACCCATGAAAAAATACGGGTGATGTCGACTAAAAAAGATTATGAGGTTGATATTGTAGGGGTATTTACTCCTAAGCGTTTGGTTACCGGTCAGTTATCAGCAGGTGAGGTTGGTTATGTTGTTGCTAATATCAAGGATATTTTTGGCGCGCCAGTAGGTGATACCTTAACTCATAGTAATAATCCGGCTAAAGAGGCTTTGGCTGGATTTAAAAAAGCTAAGCCACAAGTATATGCTGGTCTTTATCCGGTAAGTGCCGATGATTTTGAGGCTTTTCGAGAAGCACTGTCTAAATTGCGCTTAAATGATGCGTCATTATCCTATGAGCCAGAGACTTCCGAAGCTTTAGGCTTTGGATTTCGTTGTGGTTTCTTGGGGATGTTACATTTAGAAATTATTCAGGAGCGATTAAAAAGGGAATACAATTTAAATTTAGTTATCTCGGCGCCAACTGTTGTTTATGAGGTGGTAAAGTCAGATTGAGATATTTTGTCTATATCTAATCCGTCAGATTTACCAGAGATAGGGAAAATTGTAGAGATCAGAGAGCCAATAGCCAAGGTTAATATTTTAGTTCCCAAAGAGTATTTGGGTAATGTGATGAAGCTTTGTATGGAGCGTCGCGGCAGTCAGATTAGTATGGATTTTGTGGGAAATCAGGTTTCTCTTAGTTATTTTATCCCCATGAGTGAAGTGATTTTAGATTTTTTTGATCGCTTGAAGTCGATTAGTCGTGGTTATGCATCACTTGATTATGGTTTTGATCATTTTTCAGTCGATGATTTGGTTAAGTTAGATATTTTGATTAATAGTGAAAAGGTTGATGCTTTTGCTTCTATTGTTCATAGAAGCAAGGCTTTTGATCGAGGACGAAAGTTAGCTGAGGCGATGAAGGAGCTGATTCCACGTCAGATGTTTGAGGTTATAATTCAAGCAGCGATAGGTTCGAAGATTATTACCCGGCAAACTATAAAAGCCTTGCGCAAAAATGTTTTAGCAAAATGTTATGGCGGCGATATTTCTCGCAAACGAAAACTTCTTGAGAAACAAAAAGAAGGTAAAAAGAAAATGAAGCGGTTGGGTAAAGTGGATGTCCCGCAGGAAGCTTTTGTTTCAATTTTAAAAGTGGGGTATTAGATTTTATGAAAAATTTTTTTCAATTACTAAAAATGTTTTGTTGTATATTTGTTATTGGTTTTTTTTGTGGAGAAGCTAATGCCGCAGAGCATTGCTACTCCAAGATGAGCGAAGTGCTAGGATGTTTTTTAAATTACAGCGATGGTGTGTATAAGTATGAGTTTATCGAAGAGAATAACGATAACCCCAGTCTAACTAAAAGGACCTATTTATTGTCTTCACAGAAGTGGCCAATAGGAAATTATCAAGATATTCCCGCTACAATTTGGCAACACAAATTGGTTTTTTATATTCCCCGGCAAATTTCTTATCCCAAGGTTTTGTTGTATGTAAATGGTGGGCGTAATCGAAATATAGAATGGGGTGAGGGGTGGTTATCCTCCAAAGAGCAAATTGATTATGCGAGTATAGCGCAAGCTAATAAAGCTCCGGTGGTGGAGCTCCAGACAGTGCCCAATCAATATCTATTTTTCAATGGCAAGCCATTTAAAGAGGACCAGATTTTAGCTTATACCTATATGAGGTTTATGGATAATCCGCTAGAGAACGCATATCTTCCAGGGCATCTACCTATGGCAAAGTCGGTGATAAAGGCGATGGATGCAGCACAAGAAATACTAAAGCAGGAGCGTGCTATTGATGTTACAGGATTTATTTTGTCTGGTGCTTCAAAAAGAGGTTGGGCGGTATGGCTTGCTGCTCTTGGAGATGACAGGGTGGAAGCGATGATCCCTATTGTTATCAATATATTAAATGTCCAAAAATCCCTCTCTTATATCTGCCAATCGTATGGTGGGGTTTGTCCTCTTGCTTTAAGAGATTATGAGCAATATGGCCTTATGAAGGAAATAAATAGAGCAGAGTTTGTGGAGCTTATGGCGATTGAAGATCCATATAGTTATTTACAGGTTGGTTATGATGATAAATATAAGACTAGGTTAGCTGTCCCTAAATACATTATAAACGCTAGTGGCGATGATTTTTTCGTGCCTGATTCATCGAGGTGGTATTTTAAAAACCTGCCTGGTGATAATAATTACATTAGGTATCTGCCAAATGCCATGCATTATTTTAGAGGCAATCCTATAAGTGATTCTACTGGTAGTTTGCAGGCAATTAATGCAGCGCTTAGTTCATATTTTTATTTTATTTTAAATAAAATCTCTTTGCCAAAGGTTAGTTGGGTATTTAGTAAGGATAAAATCGAACTTACAAGTTCTATAAGGCCTAATATGATTAAGCTATGGGTTGCTAATAATGAGATTGCGCGAGATTTTCGTTTTATTACCAATTATTCGCGCAAGCATTTATTGTTTAGAAAAATATTATCTAAATTCTCAGGTAGTCTTTGCGATAATTGCTATGCAGAAAAAACCCTGCCTTTTAATTGCGATGAAAATACTATTTGCCGAGTACATGTTCCTTTGCCACCGTTTAAAAAAGGTTGGCAGGCATCTTTTGTTGAGTTGCATTATAATATTAATGATGTTGAGTTTGTTGTTACAACGGAAGTTAATATAGTGCCTGATACTTTGCCCAAGTTGGGGGTAAATGGTCATTCGGATCTGTAATATTTGGCGCGCCTGATTGGAATCGAACCAGTCACTTCGGTTTTCTGGAGTTCAAGCTAAAATTGAAATCTTGGTAAATTGGCAATTGCTGTGAGTATCGATTTGGTGTGCCTGACTGGAGTCGAACCAGCGACCTTTGGCTTCGGAGGCCAACGCTCTATCCAACTGAGCTACAGGCACAGGTTTAAATATTGT
>JAHIYS010000092.1 GCA_018814965.1 Gammaproteobacteria bacterium | reverse complement strand
TTCGAAGGGTCCGACTTTTACAATTAGGAAGTTTACTAAGACTCCGTGGACTCCGATTCAGCTTTTGTCTCTTGGGACTTTGAGTCCTGAGATGCTTGCTTATTTTTGGATGTTAATGCAGTATAAGATGAATGTGTTGATTACTGGGGAGACTTCTTCTGGTAAGACCACTTTGTTAAACCATATGATAGGGCTATTAACTCCATTTTCCGGAGATATCTTAATTCAGAAGAAAAGTATCAGTCATACGCCTGAACATGAGCGATTATCAATTTTAAGAAAGATAGGGGTGCTTTATCAAAGTGGAGCTTTATTTGGATCAATTAATTTATTAAAAAATATTGCTTTACCACTAGAAGAGCTCACTGAATTACCGCCTGATGCTATTTTAGAGATCGCGCATGATAAGTTAAAAATGGTTGGTTTAGAGAATTTTGCGGATTTTATGCCAGCTGAAATTAGTGGTGGGATGCAAAAAAGGGCTGCTATTGCTAGAGCAATGGCCCTAGATCCTAAAATACTTTTTTTAGATGAACCAACATCAGGATTAGATCCTATTAGCTCTTCTGAAATTGACCAGCTTATTGTAAATTTATCCGGAATTTTAGGTATAACATTTGTAATAGTGTCGCATGATCTTTCTAGTATTTATAAAATAGCCAAAAGGGTGATTTTATTGTATAAAGGTAAGATAATCGGTGAGGGGCATCCAAAGGAATTACGTGATAGTAAGCACCCCTTTATAAAACAATTCTTTGCAAGAAAAGCGGTGGATTAAATGGCTAATGATAACAATGAGATTAGTTATTTTAAAATTGGGACTTTTGTATTAGTTGGTGTCGGCTTAATAATTTTTGCGCTGTTGATTTTTGGCTCCAGCAAATTATTTCAACCTATTGTTTATGTAGAGACTTACTTTGAAGAATCTATTCAAGGCGTATCCGAAGGGACCCCAGTAAAATATCGTGGGTTGCAGATTGGGTATATTAAGGATATTGCTTTTACTAGTGAGATGTATAAGGACAATATAAATCCTGATGAAAACATGCATGCTCGTTCTATTTATGTCCAGATCGCCATTACTTCTAAGTTATTTACCCACCTTACAAGTAAGGGAGTAAAGGACTTTTTACAAACAGAGGTTGATCAGGGATTGCGTGTTAAATTAGTAGCTCAGGGCTTAACGGGAACTAGCTATCTTGAGTTTGATTACGTTGATCCTAAAAAAAATCCTATACCAAAACTTGATTGGGTTGCGCATGATTTTTATGTGCCATCAGTTACCAGCACTTTGGCCAGGCTAAGCGAAAATGCTCAGTATATTATGAATGAACTGAAAGACATTGATTTTAAAAAATTATTTTTAGATATAGATGTTCTGGCGGTTTCTCTTAATCGGATGACAGGTAAAACTGAAAATTTAATAAATCAAGTTGATAATCCATTGATCAGATCTTTGCAAAATCTTAAGGTTATTTCAGATAATCTACGTGAAACATCTATTAGAATGAAGCTTAAACCATCAGAAATACTATTTAGTTCTTATCCACCACCTTTGGATCCTAATAAATTATGAAACACAGTAAATGCATTACATATGGTTTGCAATTGATCTTTGGTTGTTTATTGTCTTGTTTGTTAGTTGGGTGTATTTCAACAAATAGCAAGTATGTTGAACGAAAGCAATATTTGTTAGATCTGCCAGGAAATCTAGCCAAGAAGGCAACGGCATCATCTGATTGTTCAATTCTTCTTGATCAAGTGGATGCTGTAGCCCCCTTTGATAAGCTTGATTTTTTATATCGCACAAATTCTGATCGTTATTTAATAGATTACTATAATGGATTTTTGGTATTACCATCTGAGCAGCTAGACACGATATTAGGGCCTTATTTAAGAGTGTATGGTGGTTTTAATATAAATATTACCGAGGATATTGAAGGGTCTCAGAATAGATTAAAGGTAAAGCTTACAGAGCTCTATGCTGATTATCGTAATAGAAATGCTCCCCAGGCTGTAATTGGCGTGCAATTTATTTTATCAAAACTTATAGAAGGTAAAACCGTAGTGGTGGTTGATAAAGTATTTAGAAAAAGTGTTGCTTTAAGTGGCAAAAATACTGATAGTTTACTTAGTGGCTGGAATAAAGGATTAAAAGAAATTTTGATGCAAGGAGCAAAAGTAATAAAAAATAAGGTTGGTTGTTAGTCTAATAATTGAGGGATAATAATGAGTCAATATTTGTTTACTTCAGAATCAGTAGCTGCAGGGCATCCGGATAAGATAGCAGATCAGCTTTCAGATGCGGTATTAGATGAAATTATGAGTCAAGATTCGAATTGCAAGGTAGCTTGTGAGGCTTTGGTTAAAACAGGTATGGTTTTGATTGCTGGTGAGATAACTACTACAGCTTGGGTAGATATTGAGGAGCTGGCGCGTAAGGTTATTCGTAACATCGGTTATACTGATCCGAATCTTGGTTTTGATGCTGATTCATGTGCGGTACTAAGTGCTATAGGAAAACAATCTCCCGATATCGCTCGTGGTGTTTCGGGTCAGAAAAACAAAAAACAAGGGGCGGGGGATCAGGGTTTAATGTTTGGGTTTGCTACCAATGAAACTAAAGAGCTAATGCCTGCTGCCCTAATATATGCCCATAGATTGATGGAACGTCAGGCCCAAATATTGCATCGAAATCTTTTTTCTTGGTTAAGACCTGATGGCAAAAGTCAGGTTACGGTAAAATATGAAAATGATAAGCCAGTAAGCATTGAAACTGTGGTTTTATCAACGCAGCATACTGCTGAGATTTCTAATAAGGATCTAAAAGAGGCTGTTATTGAGGAGATTATTAAGCCGGTTTTGCCAGCAAAATTGATAAAAAACACTAATTATCTGATTAATCCTACCGGTAGGTTTGTTATTGGTGGCCCTAAGGGTGATACCGGGATAACAGGAAGGAAAATTATTGTCGATACCTATGGTGGAGCTGCGCATCATGGTGGAGGTTGTTTCTCTGGTAAAGATCCATCTAAGGTAGACAGATCAGCTAGTTATATGGGGCGTTATATAGCTAAAAATATCGTGGCTTCAGGACTTGCAGATAAGTGTGAGGTTCAAATTGCATATGCTATTGGTGTTGCTAAGCCTGTTTCAATCAGCATTAATACATTCGGTACGGGTAAAATTAGTAATGATAAACTCATTAAATTAATTGGAAGGCATTTTGATTTGACTCCGTATGGGATTATAAAAACTTTAGACTTATTGCGTCCTATTTATTATAAAACCGCTGCTTTTGGGCATTTTGGTCGAAGTAATGCTAATTTTACCTGGGAAAAGACTGATGTTGCAAAGCTTTTGCGAGAAGACGTTAGGGGATAAAAGATTTTGTCATTGCAAAATGCTATTATTGCGAGGAGCAAAACGAGTTAGTGACTCAAATTTTTGTTATTGCGAAAAGCGGAGCAACGAAACAATCCAATTGTTTTTGTCATTGCGAAGAGTAAAACGAGTTAGTAGCTCAAATCTTCGTCATTGCGAGGAGCGAAGCGACGAAGCAATCCAGTAAGGATGAAAATAGTTTATGTTTTTGTGTGGCACCTAAAACAGAGAGGGTTTTGTATTTTTCTGGATTGTCGCGCCAAGCAAACAACGCTTAGCTCGCAATGACCGCAGTTTTTTGTCATTGCAAGGAGCGAGCGAGTTAGCAGCTCAAATCTTCGTCATTGCGAGGAGCGAAGCGACGAAGCAATCCAGTAAGGA
>JAHIYS010000091.1 GCA_018814965.1 Gammaproteobacteria bacterium | reverse complement strand
TATATCTTTTTTATTAATTAAAAGGAATAGGCCACATTTACCATAAAAGTATTGTTATCAAGTATATTCATTCCGGTATTACCATCTCCAATGCTATACTGCAGATGCATTACAAAATTACTCACCGGCCTATAACCAAAGGCCATTGCATAATTATTAAGATTAATGTTATTAATTAGCGCATTTTGAAATTTTGTTCGCAAACGAACATATCGAAACCCCAAGGTAAATTTAGGATCATCAAAACTCTTACCTAAAAAGGTCTTATCCAGAAATGAAGGCCAAAACTTGTAAACCAGATACGTATTTATGGCATAAGTATTATCAAAATCAGTAGTTAGAAATACTGCTCCCCGGTTCTCCCAGTGCAAATAACCAAATTCAGCCAAAAGCTCAAAATGTTCTAATATTTTGGTATTTGGAGTAGCCTTAAAGTAACCCGTAATAGCAAAGGATTCTTTATCATCAACAGAATAATCACCATAATAACCAGCAACATTAAAAAGATATTGATCATAAAAAACAACATAAGTACGACCAAACAAAGATTTAGCTTTATTATTATCAGCATCATAGGTTGGGAAAATGCCCTCAGGTTGACTTCTAAGACCTTGAACGCCGCCTAATTCATAATTGAAACTTACATTGTCAGTTAAATTAACACTGCCAAAAAACTCTGCACCTACATCTGAATATTCCCAGACATCCTGCATAGGATCATCAGCAAAATTCTTATTCACCATATAGGGATTGCGATTATATTCCGTGAGAGGGACCAAAAATATTCCAGCTCTTAAGTTTAGCCATTTAGCTAACATAAAATCAGCATAACTCTCAAAAACTGAAACAATACCACTGCGATTATTGGTGCTGATAGTTTGAGTTTGCCAGTTATCAGCAGCAACACCAGCTGCTCTTTGAAAATTAATATCTACATATGCTCGAATGCGATCATGAAACATAGAATTAAGCACTAAATGCAAGCGGTTGCCATCAAAGTGATTATTTTCACCTTGAGCATCTACATAGCGAAAATTGGCATAAGCACCAATATAGGTGCGCCGCAAAAATTCATCTGCAAGGGAAGTTTGCTGATCCCCTAGGGCCTGGACTTGTTGCTCCAGCTTTTCTACTCGTTGATTAAGATCTTCAGCTAGAGCAACCCCTCCCCCAGCAAGTAAAAAAAATACGAGTAAAAACAACCAAAGTTTTATTCTAAAACAACTCATATCATCCTCTCATATCTCACTTAATAAATTACCTTTCCACCATCTATCATTAAAACTTTAACTGAATCATCAACTTCTTTCTCCAGAATATAACCAATTGTTTGAGGCATATTTGAGATAAATAACTTAACCCCTTCACCTGTCTTTTGTAACGCAGTTCTGATAGGAGCCATGGTACCTGGTATATAGAACTTTGCTGCTGGTGAAACTTTTAAGACGCGCTGATAGAATAAACTCCTGGCATCACTGCCTATAGCTTGGTTCACCAATACAATTCTTTGACCATTGGGCCACATGGTCTCTTGCCCACGATATATGTTGCTCAACTGACCTTTACTAATGGCATTAAGAGGATTTTGTTTATTCACAATAACCACAATTCCATCTTGAGCCTGGGCAACTGCTGCCAGACTTATAAAAAAGATTAATAAAACAATTAAAACTATTTTTTTCATAATATGTTTGTTTTAAAAACTATAAGCCACATTTACCATCAACGCATTATTATCAGCTCTGAATGGCGCTGAATTACCTTTGTTTATCTCATACTGAATATGCATTACAAAATTATCAACAGGACGATACCCAAAAGCAAAAGCATACTTATTATTACTGGCATTGGCCACCAACTGGGGATTGTATTGGTTTCCTACAACTCGGAAATAGCGAAAAGCCAAAGTAAATTGTGGGTCATCAAAGCTTTTACCTAAAAATGTTTTATTTAAAATTTCAGGCCAAAATTTAAACACCAAATGGGAGTTAACAACATAAGCATTTTTAAGAGCCATTACTGTGTTGTCATTTTGAAAACTAAGATACACGACTTCTGCAATTAATTCAAAATGATCTAAAATTGTTACATCAGCAGGAATTGCCTTAAAGTA
>JAHIYS010000090.1 GCA_018814965.1 Gammaproteobacteria bacterium | reverse complement strand
CCCCTTCTTTGTCATTGCGAGTCAAGCGTCTTTTGCTTGACGCGGCAATCTAACAAACACATTAAACAATCTACATCTTATGCACCAACAAAAACTAATTGCCAACCTATACTTTTCTGGATTGCTTCGCTAACGCTCGCAATGACAGCAAAAACAACAATCTCCTCTTATGCGCCAACAAAAAGTAATTGCCAACCTACACTTTTCTGGATTGCTTCGCTATCGCTCGCAATGACAGCAAAAACAACAATCTCCTCTTATGCGCCAACAAAAACTAATTGGCACGCTACACTTTATCCTTTTTTAGATCCAATTTTTGTAACTGCCCCAACTTCTCTTTAATTTTTATCTCTAGCCCTCTTGGCACAGGCTGATAATATCGTTTTTTTGGCAATCCATCTGGTAAATAATTCTCCCCTGCCACATACGCATCATCTTCATCATGAGCATAACGATAATCTTTACCATAACCAAGCTGCTTCATCAATTTAGTTGGTGCATTACGAATATGCAATGGCACTTCAAGTGAACCATACTCTTCAACATCACTCATTGCCTCACTATAGGCCACATAACAAGCATTACTTTTAGCTGCAACTGCCAAATACATAACAGCCTGAGCAAGGGCTAATTCTCCCTCTGGAGAACCTAAGCGCTCATACACCGCAGTTGCTTCAAGAGCTAAAGTAAGCGCTCTCGGATCGGCATTACCAATATCCTCATTTGCCATACGAATAACTCTTCTTGCGATATAAAGCGGATCACATCCACCATCAATCATCCGACAAAACCAATATAAGGCTGCATCAGGCGATGATCCACGCACTGCTTTATGAAGAGCTGAGATCTGATCATAAAATACCTCACCACCCTTATCAAATCTACGCATCCCCTCACTCAGTATCTGCTGCAATAAAGCCTCAGAAACCTCTTCTCCTTGATCGGTAGATTCAGCAAAATCTACGCAAATCTCTAAGAAGTTCAGCGCTTGTCTAGCATCACCATCAGCTATATGAGCAATTTTTTTACGAAGATTTTCTGGAAAAATTATTTTACGCTCACCATAACCTCGCTCTTTATCTTCTAATGCCTGATTAATTACAGCTAAGATCTCTTCTGCCTGCATTCGCTTAAGCACATAGACCCGAGTTCGTGAAAGTAAGGCACTATTTAACTCAAATGATGGATTTTCAGTCGTGGCACCGATTAAGGTTAAAACCCCTTCTTCAACAAATGGTAAAAATGCATCCTGTTGTGCTTTATTAAACCGGTGTACCTCATCCACAAATAATATAGTTGCTTGGTTTTTTGTGGCACGGATGTCTTTAGCACGCGCTACCACCTCGCGAATATCTTTCACCCCAGCAAGAACCGCTGAAATACTCTCTATATGAGCATGTGCGCTTGTAGCTAATAATCTTGCCAAAGTGGTCTTGCCAGTACCAGGAGGACCCCATAAAATCATTGAATGTAAAACTTTATTATCAATTGCTCGTCGCAGCGGCTTCCCCTGAGCAATTAAATGCCCTTGGCCAATAAACTCATCAACACTGCGTGGCCGCATCCGTGCTGCCAGAGGCTGATAAGATATCTCTATTTCTTCTTTTCCTCTCATTATCTAAATAACACCCTAAAATTATTTACCCCCAATATTACCATTACCTTTATAACTATTCATAAAACTTTATTCATAGGATAACCATAACACCAATGATGTTAACTTAAGTTTAAGCGCAACTTTTGCATTAATCTTATCCAATGCTATAATGCCTATAAGTTACAGGCCTTAAAAACTTGGTCCTTATAACTATACTTTAAATTTAACAGTTAAAATCATATAACGAATAAAGGAGTGTTTTTGATGATTACAAGAAAACTGGTAACGGGACCGATAGCCGCAATTATTATACTCTCTTTAACCTTTGCCCAACCATCATATGCTAGTACTTCACTTTTAACCCAAGCATCATTTAGCAGCACCGCCAAATACATAGCGTTATCCGCTGTGGGAGCTGGCCTTGTAGGCGCCGCACTTAGTTTTGCCCTATCTTCTCATAGCAATGATAATAATGACATCACCAAAATAGAGCCTGAGGTAATAACTTTAATAGAAGCAACCGATATTTTTTTTACTGAACCTGGTGATTCAGGGATTCAAGAATTAATTCTCACTAATTCCTGCGCTCAAGAAGCAAATATAAACGAACCTATATTTACTGGCGGCGCTGCTGATGGTCGTGTAATAGTTGTAGAAAATAACTGCCGATCTATCCCTGCTAATGGTGAGTGTAGAATTAAACTGAAAGCTACCCAAGAAGCTTATGATGGAAAAGTCAGCGTCGCTTATATCTATGACTACTATAACGAAAGAAATGCTGAAGCTAATATACTGGTTGCTAAAACCAACTTGGAGTTACGTGATAATGGTGATAATCCAATAACCTCGATTTTAGCAGAAAAAATCGAGAACCCTCCTCCCGGACCTAATCCCCAAACTTTTAAATTGGTAAATATTGGAAAATTCCCTTGGCTATCACCTCAAATAGTTTGGAAAACCAATACTAAACCAATAAATGTTGAACTCGATGCAACTAATTGTACTAATCAAACAAAGATTGATCCCAATGGCTCTTGTACTTTCACCTTAACAACGAGTCAAGATCTACAAGGGGACTGGGGGAAATTAGATCTCCAAGGATTAAATTTTTATCCGTCCCCATTTTATGTTGATGTTCTTTGCAAAGGACTCATATCAATTATAGAAAATACTGACGCAGCTGATTTGCACTTAGGTTATCGATCAATAAAAGTTGCAAGCACAGTGACAGAAGGAACCGCTAAGTTAACAACTGTAGGAATCCCTATAGCAAAAGTTAATGAAACCAATAAAATAAAATATTGCGCCTCTGGTGATACAGATTGCGCCTTTCAAACAAATTGCGCTACAGATACAGTATTAGAAAAACATGGGAATCCTGGTGATAGCTGTCTTATTTGGTTTAAGTCAATCAATGCTGGTGAGAGTGCTCTATACACCGATACTACTGGAACTATAACTGTAAACCCCATCACTGCTCAAGGATCTATTGCGCCACCAGGAGAATCACTTCCAGAAGATACTGAAACTGAAAGATTTACCACTAGTACCGATCAAGCGGTTTATGCTGGAGGAGATTTTACCACCCAAGGAAGTCACATTGCTAAATTAAAAGGGACAACTTGGTCTGGATTGAATGGTGGTATAACCGGCACTACTGTTAATGCTCTTACTGTTTTTAAAGGGGACATTTATGCAGGGGGCGGGTTTATTGCCACGGGTGGGATAGCAGCAAACAACGTTGCCAAATGGAACGGTGCAAATTGGCTACCATTATCTACTGGAACAAATAACAATGTTCTAGCATTTGATTTTATAAATGACACTCTCTATCTTGGTGGATCATTCACATCCCCCTCTTCACGGATTGCACAATGGAACGGCACAAATTTTTCCGGGTTATCCACCGGAGCTAATAACAATATTTACACCATTGTTGCTTTAAATAATGTCCTATATGCTGGGGGAGATTTTACTCAGATAGGTGGAATAAGCACACGTTTTGGCAGATGGGACGGATCATGGCATAGTTTTGACGGCACAATGGGTTCATATACATCTGTTAATGCATCTGCTAGTGCAGACGATAAATTTTATGTGGGGGGAAATTTTGGTGGTGGTCTGGGAGAGTTCTACATCAACTTTGCACAAGGGTGTCCTGAATATCCTGGATATGACTTATGCATAGCATATGGGGCGGGCGCTGGTGGACCAGATGGAACTGTTTATACTATTAATTATACAAACGGGTATATTTATGCAGGGGGAAATTTTACTGATATCGCATTTGGAGCATCAGGAATGAATAATATTACAAAAAAGAAAAAAGTTGCTGATGGACAAAGTGGTCCTTGGGAAAAATTAGGAAGTGGAGGAACAAATAACACCATTTATGCACTCACCCATACCGCTAACGATCTTTATGTTGGCGGAGATTTTAGTACAGTTAATGGGGGCGATATCACAACAAGTAGAATCGCTAAATGGGATTCAGTAGCTTCAAGCTGGTCAGCGGCAGGGGATGGTTCAACTGTAAATGGCACTATTAGATCTCTTATTGGTGCTACTTCACTTGATTTAGAATGGTCTTGTACTCCTGGTGATCCACCTAAACCTGAAGGATATGGATGCGACCCTGCCTCATAAATATGCCTTTATATTACAAACCCTGTTTCAAGTAAAATTAGAACAGGGTTAAATAATTGAACATTCTATGAGATAGTCAGCATGCGGCTGTCTTTCTTTTGAGCACTTAAGCCCACCATAGAACTGTTTTGGTTTGAATTTTTTGCTATTTTTTAGGCCCTGTTTTCAATAAGGTGACAAATCTTGGTAGTTGTCATCCCACTACAAAAATTGCGGGATCCAAAATATAAGATTTTTAGATTTCAGCAGCTCCATTAATAAAAAATTTTACTTTTCTGCAGTTCTATTTTACGAACAGGAGTCGCCGTTAACTCGTTAAACATTTCGGGCATCGTGGCCCCGAAATGTATTCGTTAATGCGGCGAGTTCTTGGGCCTCGGTCGCCCTGCGGCTAGGAAACGCCACAGTGACTTTACGCTGACTAAAGATTTTTAAAACTCACTATGTT
>JAHIYS010000089.1 GCA_018814965.1 Gammaproteobacteria bacterium | reverse complement strand
TGAATTGGGGTCAAGTCTTGAATTGTGAATATTCGGAAAAATAACTGTATTGATCAGGCTGGTTGAGATTGTCTAAAATGTTTTTATGTCCAGATCGATGCGGATTGAATATCCAGGAGCTGTTTATCACATAACGTCCCGTGGAAATAATAAAAGCAGAATCTTCTATGCAGATGATGATAGAACGCGATTTCTTGATGTATTAGCGAATGTTATCAAAAAATATAACTGGATTTGTCATAGTTATTGCCTAATGTCTAATCATTACCATTTGCTTATAGAAACCCAAGAGGCAAATCTATCTCAAGGAATGCGACAACTAAATAGTGTATACACTATGAGGGTTAATAAGAAACATAATAAAGTAGGGCATCTTTTTCAAGGCAGATTTAAAGGGGTAATTGTAGATCGTAAAAAATATTTATTAGAGCTTTGTCGATATATAGTTTTAAATCCGATAAGAGCAAAAATGGTGGCAAGGCCAGAAGACTATTATTGGAGTAGTCATCGGGCTACCATTAATGATAACCAGCGGCCAAAATTTCTCACTACTGAATGGGTTCTTTCTCAGTTTGGAAAAAGATACGATACGGCCAGAAAAAAATACATCGACTTTGTGTATGCTGGAATTAATTGCGCTAATCCCTGGAACGATTTGCGTGGTCAAATTATTTTGGGTAAGGATGAGTTTTTAAAAACCTTAGAAGAATTGATCGGCGAACAAATCGATATACCAGAAATTCCAATGGCCCAAAGAAAAGTTTTGCAAGAGCTTTATATTGCTCCAGTTTCTTTGTCTAAAGATCTTAAAAATAGAAATGATCTAATATTTGAAATGCACTATAAAAAGGGTATGGCTATTGGTAAAATAGCGCGAGTGTTTTCTTTGCATCCATCAACGGTGAGCAAAGTGATTAGCAGATGTCAAAATTCACAATTCAAGACTTGACCCCAATTCACCATGAGCAGTAGTCTTTTTATCTTAATTTAGCCCCGATCCGAGCGCTTGCTGAACATAAAAGTATGCTAATTAATACAATAAAAATCCCATAACTAACAGGTAATCCCTGTAGCAGAATCTCCTTATTTTGTAGGGTTATTGATATTACCCTAACCCAGAGTAAGGCTAATAAACTGCTGGTTAAACCATACCAGGCAAACTGATATTGCAGGATTATTTTATGAGTATTATCCTTAAGCGTAAAAAACCGCGTTGTGATATAACTTGCTCCGATTACTACAAGCAGCGCATTGATAGTCAAAATTAAAATAAAAAGTAAGGATAGGTTGTTTGCTAGATTTACCCAGTGGTAACTGCGGTTCATCCATTCTGTGTCTGCTTTAACGGTCTCAATTTCTGGGAGTTCTTTTAGCTTGCTGATAAATTCCTGAGTCATGTCTTGAGATAAAAGCTTTATTTTAGGATGGATGATTATCACGTTTGGTAAAGGATTCTCTTTAAAGCTTGATAGTAGAGTATTTAATGAAGTGCTTTCGATAAATACTTTCATACCATCATCGGGTTGAATTAACTCAACTTTAGCTACAACAGGATTTGATTGTAGTCTCGCAACCAAATCGTCGGTATCTTTTTGATTGATCTTTTTTTTAAGATATAGAGAGATCTCTGCGCTTATATTCCATTTGTCATTTAATGTATTTATGTTTTGCCATAACATATAAAAAGAGGTTGCTAAAAATAAGGATAATGCCATGGCTAAAGTTATACCAAAACTTAGTGCCGGGGTGAGGGCGGCTTGTTTTAGACCTGCAATTATGGCTGAAATGCCTTTTGCAGAATTAATATTTTTAAATATTTTAGGCGTCATAGTCGTTACCAAATAATGCATCTACGAATTTTTTAGCATCGAATGGTTTTAAATCATCAATGCTTTCTCCAACGCCAATAAAACGAATTGGGATCTTAGTTTCTTTGGCAATCGCAAAAATTGCACCGGCTTTAGCAGAGCCATCGAGTTTGGTAATGCAGATGCCGGTAATGCCAATGATCTCATTAAATTGTTTCACCTGATTAATAGCATTTTGTCCAATTGTTGCATCTAAGACTAAAAGAACTTCATGAGGTGAGGAAGGATCTATTTTTTGAAGAATTTTTTTGACTTTTTTGAGCTCCTCCATGAATCCATGGTGGGTATGAAGTCTGCCAGCGGTGTCTGCAATTAGCACGTCAATATCTCGTGATTTAGCCGCTTGAAATGCATCATATATTACAGCAGCACTATCAGACCCAGGCTTTTGTGCGATAACAGGAACTTCATTTCGTTCGCCCCAAATTTTTAATTGATCGATTGCAGCTGCACGAAAAGTATCGCCAGCAGCGAGCATGATTTTATAATTATCATTTTGTAATTTTTTAGCTAATTTGCCAATGGTTGTTGTTTTTCCAGAGCCATTAACCCCAATAAGAAGGATCACAAATGGTTTGATGTTTTCAGGGATGACTAAGTGTTGATTGCATGGTTCAAGAATCTTTTCCATCTGATTTTTGATGGTTTTTAGAACCGTTTCTGTATCAGTGTTTT
>JAHIYS010000088.1 GCA_018814965.1 Gammaproteobacteria bacterium | reverse complement strand
CAAATATATCTTCCATGTAAAAGTAATAAGCTTCCGGCTTTATTAGCAAATTTTTTAGGAACGATTTCTAAGAGTTTGTTTTCAACCTCTTCTGGTGTTTTGCCATTAGCTAGACCCAAGCGATTGGCTACACGAAATACATGGGTGTCTACAGCGATCGTTGGTTTGTCAAAAGCAATATTTAAAATCACATTAGCGGTTTTGCGGCCAACCCCGGGTAAGGCTTCTAATTCTTCGCGATTTCTGGGTATTTGCGAATGGAATTTTTCTGCTAAAATCTTGCAAGTCGCAATAATATTTTTTGCCTTGGTGTTAAAAAACCCTGAGCTTTTGATATATTTTTTTACACTGGCAATCCCTAGGGATAACATTTTTTCTGGAGTATCAGCAGCTTTAAATAATTTTTCGGTTATTTTGTTTATGATTTTATCGGTTGTGCGCGCTGATAGTATTACTGCAATGAGGAGCTCAAAGTTTGAGCGATAATTTAATTCCGTAGTTGGATTCGGAATGGATAAGCTTAATATTTTAAAAATCTGAGAAGCTATTTTTTTATTCATGCAAGTATAAGTTCAATGCTTTTAGGATCGATCCTTTGCATTAGTGGTTTAAACTCATTAATTTTATGTTGTAATATCGGTGTTTTATGATCTTCCCATGCAAGCGGAGGAACTTGTAGGAATTCTTCAGAGTTCGTTGCAAGTAAAGGCAAAATTGGTTTTAGAAAAATTATAAGTAAGCGGTACATGTTTATACCCATGGTGCAGATGTTTTGTATTCCTCGATTGTTGGGATTTTCTTTTGCTAGTCCCCAAGGTTTTTTTTCATCAATGTATTGATTGGTTAGGTCAGCAAGCTGCATGATTGAGCGTACAGCGCTGCTATAATTTCTTGCTTCATAAGATGCTCTAATTTTTTCAGCAAGTTTTATTCCTTCGGCGAATAATTCAGGTGCATCAAGCTTGTCAGCCAACATCCCGTTAAAGGTTTTGTTGATGAATCCGGCTGAACGGCTGGCTATGTTCACTACTTTCCCAACCAGGTCGCTGTTATTGCGCTTAATGAAATCATCAAAATTCAGATCAATATCATCTATCCCAGGGCTAAGTTTTGCCGCAAGATAGTAGCGAAAATACTCTGGGCTTAAGTGTTTGAGATAATCTTGTGCCAAGATAAATGTTCCCCTTGATTTTGACATCTTTTGGCCGTTTACAGTGAGATAGCCGTGGGTAAATACTGCTGTAGGTTTGCGGAAGTTTGCTCCTTCAAGAATTGCTGGCCAAAAAAGAGCATGAAAATAAATAATGTCTTTGCCTACAAAATGATAAAGTTCAGCTGTACTGTTAGGTTGCCAATATTCATCAAAATTTATATTTGTTCGTAAGCTTAAATTTTTTGAACTTGCAATGTAGCCTATAGGAGCATCAAGCCAGACGTAAAAATACTTTCCAGGTTTATCAGGAATTTCAAAGCCAAAATAAGGTGCATCCCGTGAGATATCCCATGATTTTAGTCCTTGTTCAAACCACTCATTAAGTTTATTTATGATTTCTGGTTGCAGGCTTTTTTTACCCCAGGTTTTTAAAAAAGATGCATATTTATCCAGGCGAAAGAAGTAGTGTTCAGATGATTTTTGTACCGGTGGTTTCCCAGAAATAATTGAAATAGGATCAATTAGATCAGTAGTGGAATAGGTGGCGCCGCAAATTTCACAGTTATCCCCATTTTGATCGGGACTCTTACAGCGGGGGCAGGTGCCTTTAATATAGCGGTCAGGCAAAAACATTTTGGCGTCATCATCAAATGCTTGGTTGATAACCTTTGTTTCAATATCATTATTTTCTTGAAGTCGTTGATAAATTAAATTTGTCAGTTCACGATTTTCTTCGGAATGGGTGGTATAGTAGTTGTCAAAATCTATTAAAAATCCAGCGGAATCTTTTTCATGTGATTCTTTCATTTCAGTGATTAATTGCAAAGGGGTGATGTTTTGTTTTTGAGCGCTGATCATGATGGGTGTGCCATGAGCATCATCACCGCAAATATAAATGCAGTCGTTGCCTTGAAGTTTTTGAAATCGTACCCAAATATCTGTTTGGATCTGTTCTAAAATATGGCCTAAATGAAGAGGGCCGTTGGCATAAACTAAGCCTGAGGTTGCTAATATTTTGCGCATTGTGAAGGAGCTCTCGCTAGTTAATAAAAATAGATTGTAAAATCAAGTTGTTAGCATATATTTTTTTGTGGTTAAGCAATTATATGTTATAAATTAAAATATTGCACAACTTTATGACTATAATACCTTTTTATATTTTATTTTTCATCTATTATACTTGATTGATAGTTTGCCATGATGAATGTTAGCTTAGTATTTTAAGTTGGGCATAATGATTTTGTATTTGGTAGCAAGTTATACTTGCTTGCTGGGGTCATTTGGTTAAAGATTTCTATGTTTGGGCAAAATAAGCTTTTATGGAAACTGAAATAACTCTAAATGATCGTTCGCAAAAGTTACTAGAACTTTTAGTCGAATGCTATATTCGTGATGGCCAGCCCATCGGCTCAAAAACTTTAGCTGAAGAGGTATCTTCTGCTATGAGTCCAGCCACGATTAGAAATATTATGGCTGATCTAGAAGATGCTGGGTTTATAGATTCTTTGCATACCTCTTCTGGAAGGGTGCCAACAGATCGTGGTTATAGATTTTTTGTTGATAGGTTGTTAAATGCTCAGTTGCCATCGGTTTTTAATCAGGAGTCTATCGCAACGCAGTTATCCCGATGTGGGGATGTTAAAGAGTTGGTTTCATCAGCATCTTCACTACTGTCAAGCATAACTAAATTTACAGGGTTAGTTATGTTGCCATCTCGCGGTAATGTTGTTTTAAAGCATGTGGAATTTTTATCATTATCTAATAACAGGGTTTTGGCTATCTTGGTTTTAAATCAACAAGAGGTGCAGAATCGGATTATATATACTGATCGTTGTTATACGGCGAGCGAACTTCAGCAAATAGGTAATTTTTTAACGGTTCATTTTAGTGGTAAGGAGTTATCTCAGATTCGCAATGAGTTATTAGTGGTGCTTGATGAAGAGCGAAATAATATTTCGCAACTAACCCAAAGCATAATAGAGATGACTGATAAGGTTTTAGGAGAGGATAAAGAGCAAGGAGATTATGTGGTTACAGGGGAGGCTAACTTATTTGATTTTGCAGATTATTCTGGGGTAGGTAAGTTGCGCGAGCTCTTTACTGCTTTTGCTCAAAAAAGAGATATTTTGCATCTGTTTAATCAATGTTTGCATGCGGATAAGGTTAAGATTTATATTGGCAAAGAGTCAGGTTATGAGCCATTGGATGATTGTAGTGTGGTTGCCATGCCATATCATCGCGCTGATAAGGTAGTCGGTGTTTTAGGTATCATTGGTCCTACAAGAATGCCTTATAACCAAACTATTGCGGCTGTTGATGTGACATCTAAGTTGCTTAGTGCGGCATTAGGTGAGGTAGAGTAATTGTTAATTAGGAGTAATTTATGAATGAAAATGAAAATACTGAACATTTAGAAGATGAGGAGCAATCTCTGCTCGAATCACAAAATTCTGATCGAGGTCTTCTTGAAACGAGAATCTCTGAGCAGATGGTGCTTGAGCACCCAACGTATAAACAATTGCAAGATCAGTTATCCCAAGAGGAACAAAAATCGCAAGAGTTTCGGGATAAATGGTTGTTGGCTCAAGCTGATATTGAGAATATAAAACGACGTACCGAACGTGAGATTGCGAACATTCATAAGTACTCTTTAGAAAAGTTTGCTTATGAGATTCTTACTACGGTTGATAATCTTGAAAGAAGTCTTTTAGCCAAAGATAATGAGGATCTCAAAGATTTTTATGTTGGAATTGAGCTTACCTTAAAATCGTTAATCGAAGTATTGCAAAAGTATGGAATCACTTCAATTAATCCTGATGGTGAGGAATTTGATCACGAGAAACATACTGCGGTGACTACGAGAGAGGACTCTGAATCAAAACCAAATATAGTTTTAGAGGTAATCCAAAAAGGGTATTGGCTTAAAGATAGATTATTGCGCCCGGCGCTTGTTGTTGTAGCTAAATAATCAAATGAGTGATTAATGATAACATTAACAGCTTTTCAGAATTATATTGAGGCTAATCTCGCGGGCAATTATTTGCGTCAAAATGGGATCGAGTGTTTTGTTGCAGACGCTGGGATTTCTAGCGTTGGTATAGTTCCAGGAGCCAAAGTAAGAATTATGGTTGCTGAGGAAGATTTGGAGGAAGCTACAAGCCTTTTGAAAAACATGCAAAGCGATCAGTAGATAATCTATTGCCAGGTTTGTTTATATGGAAGGTGATCAAAACAAAGATATCAAAAAATGTTTTATTTGTGGGGCTCGTAAGTTTTTTTAATGATATTTCATCGGAAATGGTCTGCTCATTGATCTCGATTTTTTTGACTACTGTTTTAGGCGTGCCTAAAATTGCTGGACTTTTGTGGTCTTATATTAGCGTCCAAGCCCCATTTTTATTTGGTGGCATTATGGGATTGTTTGTGGGCGCTGCATTTTTAATGATTTAAAATTTTATTTT
>JAHIYS010000087.1 GCA_018814965.1 Gammaproteobacteria bacterium | reverse complement strand
TTTGCATTTCCGACACATCAAAATAGATCTCATACACTCCTGCCTTCTTTATCCTAACGGTGGACTGTGAACCTTTGACTGTGGACTGAACGGCAAGCTCAGTTACCAAGTCCTGCCAGTTTGAATCCTTGAAGACAAAATTATTTATATTTTTTAGAGTCTTCTCTGTAATCTGTTCTCTGTTCTCTGTCCTCTGCTCTGAAAAGAGCAGTGCTGGTTTCCCACCCAAATATCTCGTCTTCGTCATCGGCATAAGTGCTTTTATATCACTGGCTACCATCGTAGAGGTGGTGGAGGGATAGATGTGGGGGAGGAAATATTCGTCGGAGATTTTGTAGAAATCAAGTTTGCCAAAAGACTTTATAAAATGAATTTCTCCGCTTTTATATAAGGCGAGTTCAGAAAATTTAGATGGTGGAGAAATATACCAAGAATTATCTTCTATAAATTCCCAATTGGCATCATTATGAAGGAGTATATACTTAACATTCATAATACCTAACAACTTATTTAAACCTGATATATTAAATTCCGCTAATTTATTCGAAAATTTAGACCAAATCCAGGGCCTTTTATAATATCCCGATTAAGCAAATATGGTGAGGGATCAGGACCATTAAATCCTTTTGGTGGCCAAGTATACGCCATGTACCCTAATTTAGAGTAGGGAAGAGCAAATATTCTGAAATTATCTTCTTGACCTTCAAGCCATGCTCTTGCATCCTGATAATACATTGGAATTTTGTATCTCGCGGACCCTAAGATTTTGTTACCAGCATATATAAATTCTCCTGACCAAATTGGAAAACCATACACTCCAATTAATAAAAATACCAGAGCAACGGAGATCGATTTTAGACATTTACTTTTAATACCTTTAAGAGAATTATTAAAAAGTAAGCCATTACTAAAACCCGCCAATACAGAAAAACCTATTACCACAAAACTCCCACCATAATAATACGTAACTGAAAATAATGTTACGAAAAATGGTACATTTTTAGCAAACCAGAGATTAAGGTGATTTAAAGACCCCATCATAACGAAAAATCCAAAAACAGTTATAATACTGACGAATAATAGATGTTTTTTTGTATCATCGGATTGTTTAACTAATAACGCAAAAAATGCCAGTATCGGAAATAAAAAGCCAATTAAAATGAATACAAGGGTCATATAGGTTGGGCTCCAATAAAAATATGGGTATCCTTTAAATGAACTTTTAAGTGCCCAAGCTCCCATCAAACGAAAAGCATCACTTAGATGCACACTATTTAAATTGTAAGAATCTATCCAGTTAAAGCCAATATTTTGATATACCGAAGCAGTATCTTGTATAATTTTAAAAATATTCATAAAAACAGACAATATCCAAAACATGTTTAATAATCCCCAATAGAATAAAAGAGAAAAAGAAAAAACCAAAGCATGTTTAATTTTGCTTTTCTTCCAATTGGTTATTAAGGAAAAAACGAGGTAGATGAATAGGGTCATCCATTGATATAATCCAGCTCGGATATTATTCATAGAAGATGTGGATGTTACAATCCACAGGAGGCAAAAAATGAAGATATATTTGAAACCCCTTTTTTCGTTTAAACCTTTTATATATAGCCCTAAAATTAAGGGGATAAAAACTATAGATGGCGATAGCATGGCATTAGAAATAGCACTCCATGGATTAAACATAAATAACAACGCCGCTAAAAAACCGGCATGATATCTGAATTTTTCTTTCACTACAGTAATAACAAAAAAATATATAGAAAGACCCATAGAAGTAAATAATAAATATAACCAAATTTTTTCAGATACAACCAATGAGATGCCCATAAACTCAGTTAAAGCAAGATAAATACCGAATGGCATGGAAGCGGCTAATATTCTGAAATTATCCGACCCCAAAGATAAATGATCCCAAGAATAAAATGTTCTCTGAAATTCTTCAATTCTTCCAGAAGGAAAGAGATAATCACCCGTGGCAAGTTGAAAATCACCTCTAAACCACGTAATGCTTACTAAACCGACACAAAGTAGCAAAAACACACAAAAACCGTTTTGGGATAAAATTGTGTTACATCTTTTCGCCTTTAAAATACATATTTTAATCATCGCAAATCCCCTGTCATCTTCTGAAGCAATTATTTAAAAGAATAGCTGCCCTCCCACCATTTTCGGAAAAGCTCAATTTTTAGGCTCCTTTTAAACATCTCTTTTTGAATTGTCGCATCATCTATTATTCGTAGTTGTTGAATCTCTTTGTGCCGATGCCATGTATCTTTAAAATTTTTTAGGTTCCATATTATCGCCTTGATGTCCGCTGAAGCCAGATGAACCTTTGCAGTAAGAGACTTTGTAGTAAATATGAGAAATAGCATTTCCATGAAAAGTAATATAAAGTATTTTGGAAGTATGTTAAGCAAAGTTAATCCAGAGTAATTTTTTAATAGTGTCCTCAAAGCATTTTTCTTGCTGTAATATCTTACTCTGTACTGTTCCAGCCTGCTTATTGTACTGGAACTCTTGTGATATATATATGTGAAAGGTGTAACAAGGATTTTGTATCCCATTAGTCGGGTACGCCAACATAAATCTAAATCCTCGCCTATTATAAAATATTTTGGATCAAAACATCCGCCCTTTTCTATCACTTCACGTTTTATTAATAAAGATGCACCAATGACAAAACATTCCATTATTTTATTATATTGACCAAAATCTCTTTCACCACGACCTATACCTTTCGGGAATCCGTATATGTCTTGCTTAAAACTAATTACATCAATAATATCTTTTTGATACGCATTTAATACCTTACATCCCACGATACCTATTGAAGGATCAGATTTTGCAGCGTTTACCATATTCTCTAACCAATGAGGCTCCACTTCAGTATCATTATTTAAGAATATTATATAATCTCCATTCGCATATTCCACCCCTATATTATTTCCCTCTGCAAAACCATAATTTATATGACTTTCTACAATCTTTACCCATGGAAATTTTTCTTTGACAAAATCAACTGAACCATCAGTAGACGCGTTATCAACAATTATTACTTCGTAATTTCCATAAGTTTGTTTTTCGAGTGAAGATAAACACTCATCCAATAATATTTTTCCGTTATAATTTGTGATTATCACACTACAAAGAGTCTCATTCGTTTTATCCACATTTCACTCCATTTCTAAGTTTGCTAAACTCACTCTATATATATTTATTATTTATACAATCAGCACAGACAGTTTTCAGGTCAATATCGTGAACTCTCCTTTGTCTAACCATCTTACGTGATGCTTTATATTTTGCATTATTCCAAATATTTTTAAAGTTACTATCAAACATATTTCCAAAATCATATTTTTCAGGATAAACTGAACAACATGGGGATATAGACCCATTCCAATTGATTACTGATTGGACCCATAAAAATGAGCAAGTTTTTGGTTTTGGATATACTTTTTTTCTTTTTATGTTGTACATATTATATTTTTCGTCATGAGGTAACCACTTTCTGGCTATTTCCACTCTTGTTTCCCTATCCAAAAATAATTCCCTTCCCATATCACTATGAATTGGTAATAGCTCAAATTTATCGACACCTAAGATTTTTGCCATTTTATAGGCTTTTGGGATTTCACTCTCATTGTGTGCCATAACTAAAAATTGCCAAGTTATAAATGGAGTAAATTTGTTTAGCTCTTTCTTTTTTTCTATTATTGCTTTAATACCCTTGATAACTTTATTAAAATCCCCTCCTACACGGTATTTCTCATAGGTCTCTTGGCTTACGCCGTCTAAAGACACAATTAACTCGTCTAAACCAGACCGCACAAGGTTTTCTACTTTATTTGCATCAAGAAAATTGAGGTTTGTGCTGACCCTTACTTCTATGCCACGGTCGTGTGCATAACGTATCATATCAAAAATGTCATCGTTTAGCAGCGGCTCTCCCCAGTTGTGCAGATCAATCCGATAAAGATACTTTCCTATCTCGTCTACGATTCTCTTAAAATTATTGAAAGACATTTTTCCTCTTGAACGTTCCTTTCTACCTTGCCCAGTTGGGCACAAAGGGCAATGTAAGTTACACGCATCAATGGGGTCAACTACCAATTCAATGGGATACCCGATTACAAAAGAGTTCTTCGTAATCGTATGTTGAAAGATTATAAGACAAAAATTCACAAACTTTTTTAATGTAATATTCTTAGCGAATATAAATCTCTTTATCAATTCCTTTCACCGCTTAAATTTTATTTATCTTAACCTCAGGAAAATTAGAATTAACCATAACTCTCTCCAATCAGTTCATTTCACTTGATCATACTATTCTCGATAGTATCATCATTATTTTCAGGAATAGTAAGCAATATGAATGTTATACCCAAAAATTTCACCAAAATATTTGGAAATATTTGCCAATATTCCAAAATTATTAGAACTAAATAAATTTTCTTAACCGTCAATCCGACACTCTGTACTAAGTTCATAGCTGTTTTTACTGTATAAAAGTGTAGGTGAGTTTTATCCAAAATACCACTCTCCAAATAATCGAAATT
>JAHIYS010000086.1 GCA_018814965.1 Gammaproteobacteria bacterium | reverse complement strand
CGAATTTGATGGGCAAAGAAAAAAACGCGTGCTTGTAAAAATCATCGGGGAATAAAAAACCACTCCCTTTCGAAGGTAAGGCCCTTGAAGCAGGCGCACGAAACCGGGCTACTCGTCGCTAAAATAGCGCTGTTTTTATGGCGAGTTAAATGTCTTGCCGCTGTCAGCCTTTAACTCGCAAAAACAGTCGCTATTTTAACTCCTCATACGCCCTTATTTCGTAAGCTCGCGCCTAAAAAAGCTTCAAGGACCTTACCTTCGAAAGGAAATTTTCAAAATTGTCTTTTGTTTATTAACGATTGTTGAGAGTTAAAATCTGGGGGAAAGTTCCCCTGGAATTCTATCAATTGACTCCACGACCGGTGGTTTAAATATAGTTTGATAATATTTGCAGTACAAAACCAACAACAATCATCACTATTGATATAGCAAATATAATTTTAAAAGACTTACTTCTATCATAATACTGCTTCATTCTTTCTTGATCATCCTCTTCAGCAAGTTCCCATACGTATATAATCTTCTCATCCTTACCTTTTTCAGTGGTCATCGTTATCAATACTGGCAGTCCCTTAAAAAGAAGAATGAACACACCAATTATATCTAGCCCTAATCCAATCGTATTTAAATGCGAAGATTGAATTGGTATACTACCATTTGGAAGTAATTCAAAAAGCAGATATATAGCTGGCGAGATGATCGGTTTAAATAACGCGATTACAACGATTAAAACACCGACAATACTAAATATTAAATAGCTCACATTTCCTTTTTGCAGATATTTATCTTGTGAAAGAGCATATATTTCAGCTGCCACTCCAATTGATATAATTCTTAAAAAAAATGTACTTTCAAGCTTACCAAGTCCAAAGAGAATTAACCCACCCACAACAATAATTACTCCAATTGCTCTAGTTCCTATAGCTTCAACAACTTTTGCAATATCAATTTGTATCATTTTCCTATTCCTATTAAATCAATTTGCTTGGTTACTAGTGTTTTGTGGAGTTTGAATTCAAGGAACACGCTACTAAATCAGGCAGTTTTGGTTCAGTTCTCTTTTTAGATGGAGCAAAGTTGTCTAGTATATTAGCAGGGCAGGAAAGTGGTGTTTCGCGGCGTGCGAGCGAGGCATAACATCAGCCTATATATAATGACGAGCGAAGGACGCTTCCAAAATTTCTGGCGCATGAAGAAATTTTGGATTTAGCGAAACACACTTTCCTGCCATGCTAAACAGACTGGATTCCTGCTTTCGCAGGAATGACAAACAAACGGGATTGCTTCGTCGCCACGCTCCTCGCAATGACAACAATGTCCTATGGGGATCCTTCGGCTTCGCCTCAGGATGACAAATAATTTATCTGCTCTTATCGAACATTACTGGCACTTGGATTCCGCCGCCTGAGACATTTACTTTAAGGCTGCGGTTAGTAGCACGGGTTATAAAACCACCCACCCTAAAACTAGTAAATTTTTTACCATTCCAATCATAGTGAATATATACCCCTAAATCGGCAATTACCTTTCTGGGACGGGAAAGAATACCATGCACATCAATTGTATTTAGCCTTAATCTATCCTGCAAAGCCCACTCAGCCTGTTTTTTCTTGGGAATATGCTTAATCTTCTTTTGCATTTCAGGGCCAACATAAACTCTTTCCCCACCCATGCCATCTCCATGTTTCAAAACTAATTTCTCATAATTTTTTTTAGCATCAGTTTCATTACCCAGAAGAAGCTTGGTGGGCAAAATAGCTGGCTCAACTTGGTGGGCAGATTCCGGGATTAAACGTTTACGCAAACTCTTATCCGCCAAAAGCGGCAAGATTGTTTTAGGTGCCACCAAACCTGTGACAAAAGGACTATATTGGGGAATTTTACTGCAGATTAAATTCCGAAAAAAATCTGGTGCTTCTTTATAATCAGCTAATTCAAAACTATAGGAAACCTGGAAAACATCTGGTGCTCGTGATTCTTGCTCCAAATAAAATTTGCCATTTTTAAACTTCACCTGCT
>JAHIYS010000085.1 GCA_018814965.1 Gammaproteobacteria bacterium | reverse complement strand
ATTTTCTATTTTTATGGATCTATAGCCTAAATGATAGTCAGTTGAGGTATTATTAACTATAACTGCTATCCCATCTTTTAAAATCACATTTGTATCATAGGAGGCAACTGCAAGATTACTTCCTGTAGTGGATAATGTCCCGTAATCTCCGAGCTCAACCTCTTCGGTTTCTAAAGTAAAGGTACAGGAGCTTCCAGGCGCTATAGTTGGATTTTCATCTGTTTTAATGCAAGTCCCTTTATCAAGATTAACTTTTCCTCCTCCGGGTTCAAATGGTACTTTCCATGTCATGTCGCGGTTTTGCCAATGAAATAATCCAGTATTTTTCCAGGTAAAAGTTTTAGTATCCCCTTCTCCTGCAGCTATAATAGTGCCATCTAATTTAGTTGTGCCCTCATAGAGTTCCAATATAGGTCCAGCAACCGTTATGATTGCTGTTTTTTTCTTGTTATTATTATAGTCATAATAGATATCAACAGAGCCATTGTAAGCTGTCTCTGTGGCTTGTAGTATAATTGAGCATGTGCCATTGGCTGGTATATAGGGACAGTTATTTTCTGGTATTAATATGCTTCCATCCGCACCACCACTAAATAAAATTTTATTTATACTTACATCTCGAGCATATGAATTGCTAATTTTCAGCTCTTGTCTGCCACCCTCACCTGGGATGTCAAAAAAGACATCATCAACTTTTATTTCTACATCTTCAGGAGGAATAGTGGCATCGGTATCATGTTTAACTAGGGAGGCAATTGCTGCGCCGATAATTCCAAGGCCACCTAGGGTTAATGCAACATAGGTGCCGGTATTGCTCATGCGGTTATAGGAATATGAAGGTGTAGAGAAGGTGAGAGAGAAAATAATGAGGGCAGCAATAGGCCCTGTTACTAGTCTTTTTAGAATCATCCAAAAATCTCCTTTTAGAATACAATCTTAAGAGTTTCATAATCCTTGGGGTTTATTAAGATGTTTCGCAAAATAATAGATCATCAGTCATTATGGATCAAACTATTATATTGTATTTTAAGCTTAATTTTGAGCATTGTATCACTAGATGATGATAATACAAAATGCTTGAATTAATCTTTATAAATGTAATTTTAATTGGGAAAAATAACATAAAATGCGCAAATACAGCTAAATAATTTGTAAAATAGGACTGCTTAAATGATCTGCGGCGGCATTAAAAAGTATATTTATGTGGTTGGGGATCCACCTCTAAATGCCGGCCGATTTAATAGTGGCTTCTATTTAATCTATGATAGCAATAATAACAAAACTATTCAGAAGGTGGTCCTGGATTATAATGGTCATATGCTAAACTTAATGAAGTAGCATATGTAAGCGCTCTAACATCCCCATTTATGTTATTTGGTCCTATCGATGACCAATTTGTCCCATCCCACATAGCAATATAGTTGCTAGGGGAGAGACTAAACGATCCACCCGCATAAATATTCGTTTGTGTTGGTAGTGTTTGGCTATCGCTTATGCTAGTTATAGCATAAATAGATCCAAACGCAGGGTCTATCCCGGCGCCTAATGCTGACCAAGTATTGGTCGAAGAATGCCAGACTGCAATATTATTGCTAGGTCCTGAAAAATTGCCTCCAGCATATACATCAAATATGTTACTGGCATTATTGATTGTTACTGAATTAAGCGCATAAATATAGCCATTTGTTCCAGGTACGACTACCCATGCAGAAGCCCATCTGCCAAAAGTATTTCCCGGGACTGTAAATGCTCCCCCAATAGAAACCTCTTCTCTTCCTGGGCTGTCTGTTGTAGTTGCGTAAACTCTGTTATTAACGGTACCAGTAACTACATAATTCCAGTATGAGCCAGCGGTTTTGTATGCATTAAATGCATAACTAGAAGCGCCAATTGCAAAAGATCCCCCAACATACAGGTAAGTGCCTCCATGCGTAAGTGAATAAACGCTACCACTGGTTAAGTTAGCATTAGCTAATGCTGAGCAAGCATCATTTGCATCGCATTTTATAAGGCAATAGGCAGGGCTGGTGAAGTCACCACCCACATAAAGAATGTTATCATTAAAATTGATGGTTCGCTTTTCGTCGGTAATTGTCCTAACTAGACCATTAGGTTCGTTAGTTACAGTTGACCAATTAAATCCATTCCATCTGGCAATGTTGCTTCCAGGAGAGCTAAAACTTCCACCAGCATAAAGATCAGTATTGCTTGCTCTTATATTAAGGGCATGAACCTCACCGTTTGTTCCGCTTGATAACTGTGACCAATTTGATCCATCCCACTTTGCGACATGATTTCCAGGTGAAGTAAAATTTCCTCCAGCATAAATAGACTGATCGGTCGTTCCATTGAAATAAGTTGTTTCTTCGAAACTACTTGCTCCACCAGCCCAGGATGTTTTAACATATACATTTATCAAATCATTAGTTACATATAAATTGGCATCATCATTATTTTGTGATTTAAACCATATCTTACAATTTGTGCCCGCTGCTAAAGATCCTGTAGTTACACAGTTTGAGTCGGTTTTATAACTGCAGCTGGCATCGGTTGGTGAGCAGTATTTAATTTTATTATTTGCTGCTGTAGAGGAGGGGGTTACTTTTTCTAGGGTGAAAGTATCAGCAAGAGTGGTGTTTTCTATTTTTATGGAT
>JAHIYS010000084.1 GCA_018814965.1 Gammaproteobacteria bacterium | reverse complement strand
ATTTGTCATTCTGAACGCAGTGAAGAATCCCAATTAAACCTGTTTTCATGAGATCCTTCGCATCCGCTCAGGATGACACACAGGAAAATAAGTGATTAACAAACAATCTACAATTATACTTTCTGGGGGGCTAGGTTCTCGGCTTGGTTACGTAGAAAAGGGATTGCTTGAGATTCAAGGTGAGCAGTTGATTCAAAGAAAGATTAATCAACTCAAACCTCAATTTGAACAAGTAATTTTAGTAACCAACAAACCTGATCTTTATGAGCATCTAGCAGATGTGCTACTTGTCCAGGACGAGAAAAAACATCAAGGCCCTCTTTTTGGGCTTTATGCAGGGCTAAAAGCTTCGCCAAATACCATAAATTTTGTTTCAGCCGTGGATATGCCTTATTTTATTCCTCAACTAGTTGATTATTTTGCCAAGTTTTCCAAAGATTATCAAACAGTTGTTGCGAAAATAAATAATACCATTCAACCTTTGTTTGGTTTTTATGCTAAATCTAGTTTAGAAAAAATTGCAGAAATGTTAGAAGATTCTAAAGGCAAGAAAAGTGTTACTGCAGTTTCTGAAAATACAAAAGCAAAAGTTATTTCTGAAACTGAAGTAAGAAAAATCGATCCTGATTTGAAATCGTTTATTAATATTAATACTGAGGAAGATTTAGCTACGTTTAGTTGTCATCCCTGCGAAAGCAGAGATCCAGGACTTTAAAAATGCCTGGATTCCCGCCTCCGCGGGAATGACAAAGCTCGCGGGAATGACAAAGCTCGCGGGAATGACAAAGCTCACGGGAATAACAAACATAACGAGAATAGCGAATAGAAACGACATCACAGAAAGGAATCTTAATTGATTACAAGCAATGCAGCATTGAAGAAGATCTTAGCAAACTGCAAATCTCTACAAAAAATCTTAATACCTTTAGCAAAATCCTTAAACCACGTGCTAGCTCAAGACATTACCACTCCTTTAGATTTTCCACCGTTTAGCAAATCAGCTATGGATGGTTATGCAATTGCCAAGGGTGATATGGGTACTGAATTTCAAGTGGTCGGCGAAATAGCTGCCGGCCAGACATGCTCGCAAAAAATCCGAAAAGGCACTGCTGTAAAAATTATGACCGGCGCTATGATTCCTGCTAATACTGGCAGAGTTATCATGAAAGAGCATGTTGCTGAACTTGGAGCTGATCAAATAAAGATTATTAAAAACAATCCAAAATCCAATATTTGCCAGCAAGGTGAAGACATTAAAAAGGGAACCAGGCTTTATACTAAGGGTGAAATTATTACACCTATTACCCTTGCTAATATTGCCTTTACTGGCCAGAGAAAGTTCTATGTTTATCAACAACCAAAACTTGGCATCATTGTTACTGGCAGTGAACTTCTAGGCCCAAGCCAAAAATATCAGCAAGGCAAAATTTATGATAGCAATGGCCCGCTTTTAACTTCACTGCTTAATAAGTTTGGCTTTACAAAAAACACGGCCAGACGGGCCAAAGATTCTTTTTCTTCCCTGCAAAAAACATTTGAGCGTGTTCTCAAAAATCATGATACGGTTTTTTTTACAGGCGGAGTTTCAGTTGGGGAATATGATTTTATTTATGATTTGTTAATGGAGATGGGTTGCCAGATTCATTTTAATCAAGTTTCTATTCAACCTGGCAAACCCTTAACTTTTGCTACTTACAAGGGCAAACCAATTTTTTGTTTTCCAGGAAATCCTGTTTCAGTTTTCACTACTTTTTATTTATTTGCCCTGCCTGGCTTATATAAAATGATGGGGCATGATTTTCAGCATCAAATCTGCGAATATAAACTGGGCAAAATATTTGAACGCAACCGCGCTGAACGTGAACTATATTTTCCGATCAAATATGTTGGGCAAGATATAGTAGAACCAATCAAACATATGGGCTCTGGCGATCTTTATTCTTTGAGTAAAGCACAAGGATTGATGGTTGTGCCAATTGGCAAGAAGGCCCTAGATAAAGGCAGTACTGTTAAAACAATAAGATTATAGCCTGGATCGCCACGTCGCTTGCGCTCCTCGCGATGACAAAAATGAAAAAAAATCGTCCATCTTCAATATATTTTCTACTGGCAGCAAATGCTGTGCCTTTGGTTGGCGTGCTTTTTTTTGGCTGGGATTTGATTGATGTTTTATTTTTATATTGGGCAGAAACTGTAATTATCGGCTTTTACAGCCTGCTCAAAATTCTTTTAGCCAAAGATAATGACCAAGGCTTGCGTCTTATTTTAGCAAAATTTATGCGTGTCCTGGGTTGCGCATTTTTTATTATCCATTTTGGCGGTTTTATTGCAGTAATTGGTGTGGCTCTTTATTATATTGTCCTGGAACTATTTAAGGTCAAAGTGGATCCTCTGGAGCT
>JAHIYS010000083.1 GCA_018814965.1 Gammaproteobacteria bacterium | reverse complement strand
TTGATTGGGGCTAGTTTTAATCTTAGATATTTTGATGTAATTGTAGTTCCAGCCTTGATTCTAACTATTGTTTTTATGGTATTAAAGCCGGTAGTTTTCCATTTTCTGTTGCGCCAAGCTAATGAGGTTAAGCCTGTTGCCTCTGAGATTGGGATTAGGCTTGGGCAGCTTAGCGAGTTTTCTCTTTTAGTGATATTTTTAGCTGATCGTAGTGAGTTAGTTGGTCATTCAATAGTATATTTAGTGCAAGCTGTAACAATGTTAATGTTTATAGCTTCCTCCTATTTGGTGGTTATGAGATACCCTCTTGAAAAAGCACCCCAACTGGTATCGTCTGAGTATGATGATTAGGGGTAAGTAAAAGGGTGTTTTTATATGGCGGACAAAATTTTCAGGTTTAGGTAATTGTAATAGGTTTTTAATTGGTATAAAGTTAAATGGCGTTTTATGCTGTTCTATAGGGAGAGATATTATGATTCTAATTGCTATTTTATTTTGTTTGGCGTTACAACGTTTTGCTAAAATGGGTGGATGGTTTCATGCCTCGTGGTTTGAGGGTTATTTAGGTCTTCTTAATCCTTGGTTATCTAAGCTAGATGAAAGATTGATAATATTATTAGTGATTGCTCCAATTTTACTGCTGTTTGTTTTGCTACATTTTATTTTTGCAGGATGGTTCTTCGATTTATTCGATTTGATTTTAGCAACAACAGTGTTGTTTTTTTGCATTGATGCCCGTGATTTGAAGTATAAATTAAAGCCATATTTTGAGGCTATGGAGAAGTCTGATATGCATTCTGCTTCAGATGCTGTTGCTGATTTTATTAGTGATGTTTCTATCGGTAATATAGCAGATTTATCCCGTGCAGTTACCAAGGCTGTTTTCCTAAAATCTTTTGAGCGAGTTTTTGTTGGCTTGTTCTGGTTTGTGGCTTTTGGTATCTATGGTGTGGCTACATATTCTTTAGTAGTTTTATTGCGTCAAAATGCGTTGAAGGTTAATCCTAATTATATTGAGCTTGCAAAATCAGCAGCTAAAGTCCAAGAGATTTTAGAGTGGTTGCCAGCAAGATTACTTGGATTTACTTACGCTTTAGTTGGCCATTTTAATAAGGGATTTAACTATGACATTAAACACTTATGGTCTGGCTTGAGCGAAGTAAAGAAGTTTGCTGTTGATTCAGGGTTAGCTGCTTTAGATGTGAGTAATAATGTTTCTGATGCTGATAAGAGTGAAAATTATGCGGCGTTAGATATTGTCAATCGAGTATTGATTATTTGGATAATGGCTGTGATTCTTATTTTTTTAGGACTTTTATTATAGTTTTATTTTTATGAAAAGACTTTTGTGGGCAGGTCCTTTATAGGGCTTGCCCATGGATTTGTTAATTGGTTTTTTTAGGTGCTACTACTTTAATTGTATTGGCGCTTCTTAGTTTTTGTGGTAGTTTGTTCCCCCGTCTTCCTCTTTCTCCTTGATAGGTTCCAAGCTCAGCAAAGCTTAGTGTTACATTGCGCTTGCCCGATGTAAGGGTTAATTTGTCAGCTTCGTTTAGAATCACAAGATCTATGAGATATTCTTCTCGATTTGTTACTGATCCTGATGGGATATTGATAATTTTGTTACCTTTGCCACGACTAAGAACTGGTAAGTAAGCCACAGGGAATACCAGCATTCTTCCTGTATTAGTAATGGCAGCTAAAAATTGATCTTCAATATTGGTTATTATTCGTGGTGTTAATGCTTTAGATCCTTTAGGTAGCGTAAGTTCTACTTTTCCACTACGATTTTTGGTATAAAGATCTTCGAGTTTGGTAATAAATCCATAGCCAGCATCCGATGCTAATAAAACCAGCTGGTCAGGATTTCCAATCAACACCCCTTCTATAGTGGCTCCTTTAGGCACATTAATTCTGCTAGTTACAGGCTCCCCTTGGCCGCGTGCTCCCGGTAAAGTATGGGCATAGATGGAATAAGTTCTTCCTGTGGAGTCGATGAAAACCACTAGTTGATTGCTGCTTCCCAGAGCCGCCTGTTTAAATCCATCGCCAGCTTTGTAGCTTAATGATAATGGGTCAATCTCGTGACCTTTGGCAATTCTGATCCATCCTTGTTGGGATAAGACAACGGTTACCGGTTCTGTTGGGATTATTTCTTCTTCACGCATAGCTTTTGATTCTTCACGAATGACTAATTGTGATCGTCTTTCATCCCCATATTTTTCCATATCGTCTTGGAGTTCTTTTTTAACTAAGGTTTTTAGCCGTTTGGGGGAGGCTAGGGTTTGTTCTAGCTCAGCGCTTTCTTTGGAGAGATTTTTTTGTTCGGTGGTTATTACCATCTCTTCGAGTTTGGCTAGATGGCGTAATTTAAGCTCTAGAATAGCTTCTGCTTGTTCGGGAGTTAATTTAAACTTTTTTATTAGGATTTTTTTAGGTTCATCTTCGGTGCGGATAATTTTAATTACCTCATCAATGTTAAGATAGGCAATCATTAATCCTTGAAGAATATGGAGACGAGTAGAAATCTTATCAAGACGATATTGAAGTCTACGTCTAACGGTTTCAGTGCGAAAAGTAAGCCACTCTTTAAGCAAGGGAAGCAATCCTTTGACTTGTGGTTTACCATCAATGCCAATGATATTCAGATTTATTCGATAAGAACTCTCAAGATCTGTGGTGGCAAATAGATGCGTCATTAAAGGCTCGATATCAACCCTGTTAGATCTAGGTATGATGACTATCCTAGTGGGATTTTCATGATCTGATTCATCGCGAATATCAGATAACATAGG
>JAHIYS010000082.1 GCA_018814965.1 Gammaproteobacteria bacterium | reverse complement strand
CCGGTTTTGTGTCCCCCATGAACTTGTTCTATTTCTATGTAATTCAATTGATTGACAGTGTTCTTTTTCATTTTAGTTTCCTTTCGTTTGATTTTCATGAGCAATATACTGCAACCAGTAAAGTTTGTTAATCAAAACACGTATTTTTTACTATATGATTCAAACTTTGTGATATTTATAGTATATTTATATAGAGTATTACAATTTTAGGTTGAACTATGAATATAGCTATAAGACAAAAAATTAAAAAGTGGCCGTTTATTTTAGCAGTTTTAATCGTTGGCGGATTAATTGCAGGATTTTTTTATTTTAAAAAACCAGAGCCAGTTTTGTCTTTAGTCTCAGTTACCCAAGGACCTGTTGCTGAAAAAGCGGAAGCAGTGGGTAATATTAAGACGCGTGACTATAGCACTATTAAATCTCAAGTCGATGGGATTGTGGAGGAGATCTATCATGAGGAAGGTGAGTATGTGGTGAAAAACACCCCTTTAATTAAAATTAAACCAGCCCCACGGCCCGCTGAATATGCAGAAGCTCATAAAAATCTAGTTAATGATATTACTTTAGAAAAGCATGCTAAAACAGACTTTGATCGCTATCAGTATCTTGTAAAGTCAGGGGTAATTGCTAAAAATGATCAAGTGTATATTACGGCAAAAAAAGATTATGATTCAGCAAATGCCGAGAGAGTTTTATCTGAGCAAAAATGGGCGCTTTTAACTAAGGGCGAAACTATTGTCGATGGAAAAGCTACAGCTAGTGTGGTGTACAGCCCAGTTGATGGTTATATTTTATATCGCAGTGTCAATGTTGGTGATCCAGTAATTTCACTTAGCTCCCCTCAGGCAGCGACAACATTATTTATAGTGGCTAATATGAATGAGTTAATTTTTCAGGGGGCAGTTGATGAAAGAGATGCAGCAAAATTAAAAGTTGGAATGAAAGCTAAAATTAAAATTGGTTCATTGCCAGATCAGGAGATTGCTGGAACAATTAGCAAAATTGCTTTGCAATCTGACAAGGAGAATAATGCAGTAACTGCGCCATCCTCATCGCCTCAGAATGATTCAAGTTCGCCATTTAATGTTGGTTTTAAAATTGAAATTGGTAATTTAAATATACCAAAAGATTTGGTTTTGCGTTCTGGATATTCCGCTACTGCTAGTGTTGAGCTCCAAAAGTTTGATAATGTTTTAACTTTGCCAATGCGAGTGATCCAATTTAAAGATGCTAAGCCTTATGTTCTTATTCCAGGAAAGAAAGGGGAAAAGCCTAAAGAGCAGTCGGTGGAATTAGGTATAAGCGATGACATTACTGTTGAGGTTAAAAGCGGCTTAAAGCTTGGCGATCAAGTGTTAGAGCATCCAGACCCATCAATTCTTGCTAAAGACAAGTAGCTGGATTGCTTGTTAATTTATGTTATGTGTTAGTCGGTAGCTGCAGTTTGGTCTGCATATTGATATTAGAGTTGGTTGTCATATTTACAAATGGACCGGGTCAATGTTGCATATAAAAATTCTCATTCCGCAAATTATTCATGATCTTTGGCTGCATAAGCTTCGCTCAAGTCTAGCTATTTTTTGTATCGCTTTTGGAATTTTTGCAGTGCTTATGTTGTCTGCTCTTGGCAAGGGTTTTTACGATGCGAATAACGCTGAGATGGTAGGTTTAGCTGATGATGCGTTTATTATTTGGCAGAACAAAAGTAGTATGTCTTCGCGGGGCTATCCCAAGGGTAAGGTTAGATGGATTACTATTGGGGATGTGCTAGAGCTGCCAAGAATCTTTTCGGATATCATATGGGTGTCTCCGATTGTGAGTCAGTCTGCGGTATTAAGTTATAAAGGCAGAGCCTATAGTAAAAGTGTTACAGGGGTGAGTTCAGATTATATTGGTTTAGATAAGATTAAATTAACTCCAGGTAGCCGTTTTATTAATCAATTTGATATGGATAATGCAGCTAATGTGGCAGTGATTACATGGCGAATGAAAGAAATTTTATTTGGCAATGATCAAGCTATAGGAGTTAAGGTTTTAATTAATAATATTCCTTTTACAGTCATTGGGGTACTGTCAAAAGATAGTAGTAAAAATCATATGTTTAGTGGTGATTTGCTAATCTCATATAAATCTTACATGTCATTATATAATGAGCATCAGGCATATTTCTTTATGTTGCAAACTAATCCAGATATAAAGCCAGAACAATTTAAATTAATGTTGCGTAGTTACTTTGCTGAGAAATGTCACTTTGATAAGAGCGATGATCAGGCTTTGGGTTTTTGGGCGTCTAGCGACATGTCTGATTTTATAAAATGGTTTTTTATTGGAGTGCAAATGTTTTTATGGTTTTGTGGCCTTATGATTTTGGCTGTTGGAAGTATCGGTGTTGCCAATATAATGTTTTTAATAGTTACTGAAAAAACTTATGAGATCGGTTTGCGAAAAGCTGTTGGTGCTACGGATCGGCAGATATTGTTTCAGATATTTTTTGAATCTCTTTTTATCGTTGGTATTGGAGGGTTTTTGGGAATGGGCGCATCATATTTTATGGTTATGTTTTTACAGCATGTTACATTGCCTGGTTGGATAGGGGTCCCGTATTTATCTTGGGTAACTATTTTAACAACAATACTTACTTTGGGATTGGTGGGGATGTTTGCTGGATTTTTCCCTGCAAAACGGGCGTCAGAAATTGATCCTGTTGAGGCATTAATGATGTAGTATTTTTGATGGTTTGCTTAAAGATAATTAATTAGAAATAAAATTTTATGATTATGTTACGCGAAATTATAAAGGAGCTGTTTTACGAGCAGACTCGAGCAATTTTAATTATTCTTGCAGTTGCATGGGGTACATTTGCTATTGTTATTACTTTAGCGGTTGGTGATGGGCTGCGTTTAAATTTTGTACAAACTATGTCGGATATTGGAAGCAGAATTTTAGTTCTAACTTCCGGAACTAGCACCAAGAATTATCAAGGGATATTGGCTAATCAATCTATAAAATTAACCAAAAGAGATGCTAAAGCAATTGCAGATTTACCTAATTTGTCTAGTGTTACCTGGAGGTATAATTTTCAAACTAAGCTGCGTTACCAAGACAAGAAGACATATGCTGATTTACGAGCAGTGACCCCAGAATATGTATTAGTGCATAAAGTAAAAACGGGTCCCAAGCAAAGGTTTATTTCATATCTTGATCAAAAAAAGATGAGTTCGGTAATCGTGCTAGGAAGTGATACTGCTGATAGATTATTTATAAAAGACAACCCAGTGGGGAATATTGTTTATGTTGATAATCATCCCTTTACAATTATTGGGGTGATGCAAAAGAGGCCTCAGATGATTTACGCTGATAGCGTTCCAGATCGTTGGCTTAATTGGATCCCTTCTTCTACCTATGAGCTATTAAATAATCCAGATAAGGTTGATGCGATAGAGGTTCGTTATAAAGACGTTGGTTTGATTGAACAGACAAAGAACAGTATCCAAAAGCTAATCGCAATTAATCATGGCGCAGATCCTAGTGATCCTGGGATTGTAGATTTTCAGGATGTTGCCCAAAAGCAAAAGAAGATAAATAACTTTTTTATTAATATGGAGATATTTCTAGGGATTGTTGGTGGCTTAACTTTGTTTCTTGCTGGAGTTGGAATAGCTAATGTAATGTATGCGTCGGTTAAGAGGGCGACGCGTCAGATTGGAATTCAGATGGCATTGGGTGCGACTGCACGATATGTTGTGTTTCGTTATATTATGGAATCACTTGTTATGACTGTCATCGGTGGAGTAATTGGAATGGTGGTGGCTGTGGTATTTGTATATTTTATAAATCGGATCCCTCTTCAGGGACAAATACTTGAATGGACAGGAAAGCCAGAGCTTTCACTGTCATTTTTAGTTTTAAGTATTGTGGTTTTGGTTTTGGGAGTTACCGGATTGCTTGCCGGATTGTTTCCGGCACTCAAAGCGGCAAAAATTGATCCAGCAGAGGCATTAACTTATGAGTGAAAAAATAATTCAAATACATGATGTAGGAAAAACCTATCATACGGGAAAAATAGACTTCGAAGCATTGCGTAATATTAATTTAGAGATTGAGAAAGGGGATTATGTTGCTATCCTAGGGCCAAGCGGCTCTGGTAAATCAACTTTGATGCATATTATTGGCTGCCTTGCTACGCCAACTGTTGGTAGCTATTTCTTAGCTGGTAAAGAGGTTAGTAAGTTTACAAGCAATGATCTTGCCAAGGCGCGCAATTTATATATTGGTTTTGTTTTTCAAAAGTTTAATTTAATGCCGCAAATGACGGTTCTCGATAATGTATCTTTACCTCTTTTGTATCGGGGAATAAAAACCGAAGAACGACGAAGTAAGGCTAAAGAAGTATTAGAACAATTGGGGTTAGCTAGCCATCTCATGCATCGCTCAAATGAGTTATCTGGTGGTCAGCAACAGCGGGTGGCGGTTGCTCGGGCTCTAGTTACTAATCCAGAGGTTATTCTTGCTGATGAACCAACTGGAAATCTTGATAGTAAATCTGGAGAGGGGGTTATAAATTTATTTAATCAGTTACATGAGGGAGGCAAAACAGTAATTCTTGTGACTCATGATACTGCTGTGGCTAAGAATGCTAATAGAATAATCCAGATTCAGGATGGGACTATTAGAGTTTAAGAAGCTGCTAAGATTCATCTTTTTTGTTATGCCGGGATTCATGTTTTTATTGTGCGGCTTTCTTTTTTATGCCCTACCAGCAAAAGCCGGTGCCCAGAAAATTCAATAAATTAGCAGAAGCGGTAATGCAGAAATTTTCTAATTTTGGAAGGTCGTAATTAATTTATTAGATTGCCACGTCGTTCGCTTCGCTCACTCCTCGTAATGACACTTTGCGGGTGTCATTGCGAGCCGAAGGCGAAGCAATCTCAATGGATTACTCTGAATTACTTTTGCCTAAACCAGTAGAAAGGCCGACCCAAAGAAAAATAGCAAAAAAACTTTAGCTTGTAATGGTCAAGATATGTTTTTCACTTGTTCGCTGCGTTCATTCCTTGTAATGACACTTTGCGGGTGTCATTGCGAGCCGAAGGCGAAGCAATCTCAATGGATTACTCTGAATTACTTTTGTCTAAACCAGTTGAAAGGTAGACCTAAATAAAAATAGCAATAAAGACTTCAGCTGTAATGGTCCAGATATATTCTTTACTCGGTTTTAGTCTAAGCGTAAAATAACCTTATACATAAGATATAAGTGTGGTTATAAACGTAAAATGGAGTTATAGGCATGACCTCTAAAGCTGATCTACCAAAGTTGTACCTCCATATAGCCCAAATGATTCAACAACATGCAACCCCTCAGTCTACAAGTGATATGACAAAAAAATCTGGGGCATCGTTAAAGGTAGAAGATCATGGATTAAATCTGATTATGGATTTTTCCGATTTTAATAATAAACTTATTGAGGTACCGTTTTCAAGGCTAGAATCCAAACACCATTTTTTTGATGATGTTAGGGGGTTGATTGCTAAATTTCAGTTTTCGGATTCTGATGAGTTCATAAAGGCATCAGAAGAATCGCTGAAGCAAGACTTTCTGGCTGCTTATCAAAAAATATTTAACAAGCCATATGACAGACCAATTAATTTGGATAAGATTTTTGCTGACTCGCACGGCTATAAGAATAATAAATTATATGTTGCTCTTTCGCTAAAATCGCAGGAATTAGCTAATGATTATTTGCGGGTAAAAACTTTTCAAAAAAACTTAAATCTGTATCGACAGCTTTTTATATTTTGTAAAGTGGTTGCAGATCTGGTTGGGGAAAATAGTGACGCTCATGATAGTCTGGCTTATGCGCATGCTTATAAAATGTTGATTTTGTTTGGGGGTAAGAATCTAGTTGAGACAGTAAAAAACTTTGATCAATATCGTCATAAATATTTACAGGATTCATCTGATGGGGGATTTGTTGTTCTTAATAATATTAGATTGCCCTCTGATGGGGGTTCGATTACGTTGGATACATGGAGGGAGTTTATTAAGCTACATGGGACAAAGGCTATAAACATGTTTAGTTTGGCTGATGTCATAGAAAAGAAAAAGTTTGCCATGTATGAGCAAGATGATGCGAAAGAGAATGAGCAGTTTATGGCGAACAACATGGATGATATGGGAAGTAAGCAGAGGGATATTGTTGCTAGCGGACATCTTGCACCGAATAATCTTGAAGATGCGGAAAAAACAAAGGTTTTTTTGGTTTATAAAAGAGCTAATGAAGATAGATCCTTCGCCAGGGTTTGTTTGCAATATCAGGTTCCAGAAGAGGTTTTTAATCGTTATTTGGATCTGAGTAAAAAAATAGTGCTTAAGAAAAAAGATAATTTGCCAAATCTTGTGGTTGATGGTTCGAAGATTGGTAAGAAAGGGTATTGGTTGGTAAAGATGCCAATTAATGATTATCGTGCGTATATCCTTGGGCAAATTGTTAACACTTGTCAGTATGTAGGCGGAGACTCGGAGCAATGTGTTATCGATGGATTGACAAAAGAAAATAATGGATTTTATGTCTTGCTTCATGAGACATCATCTGGGAATCAAGAGCGTGCGAATCTTCTTGTTAATGGAAAGATAGATTACAGTAGATATGAAATAGTAGGGCAAGCTTATACTTGGTTGAGTCGAGCTGGGAATTTAGTGTTTGATTCATGGGATAATCTGCGCCCAGAAACTGATGACACTTTAACTTCGGAGATATTGAAAGATTTTGCTTGCGAAGTCACAGAGAAACCAAATTCGAAAATATCAAGAGCCATGATTGGTGAGGTTGGTAAGGTTTCTAGGTTTTTTGAAAAGGCTTTTCCAGATTATGCTATAGATTCTTATCAGTATGGTGATTCTTCAGTTCAAAATATAGTATATGAGTCAAAGAGGTTATTAAGAGTAAGAGAAGAGATCAAAAAAATATTTCCTGGGATATTTGTTGAGCAAATAATTTCATTTGAACTTGCGGATGAATTTCTAAATTTTGTTAGAGATGATCACAATCATGATTTGGTGAATGAGTTAGCGCGTAGGGTTGGAGATTTGCCGCGAGTTGCAATAATTCTTTGTCAGTATGGAGGAGATAAACTGGCAAATTTAGTGCCAAGTTTGCTAGAAGAAAAGGATGAAGAAAAACTTAGAGCTTTGTTTTCTGATGATGCGGATGAGGCATATCGGTCGGCAACTACTGTTAAAGAGTTGCAGAGAATGACGCTTGATAAGATAAAGGCGTTGATCTCTTATGGGGCAGTAGATGCTTATTTAGCCGGGGCGACGTTTCAGGAGTTAAAGCATCTATATGAAAACAAAAGGGAATTATTTAATATGCTTACATCTAAAGCTATGTCGCCAGTGTATGTAATGGGTGCGGTATTCCAAGATCTACAATATTTATATGAAAAAGATCATGACAGATTTATTAAATTAACCGATCATAATGTGTGGCGGGTTTTTCAGTTTGGCTGTAAGTTCCAAAGTTTAATGTCTTTAGATGATAAAGAATTAGAGGCTCTTACTTCTGATATGGCAATAGAGGCATATGGGGCAGGAGCAACATACAAGTACTTAAAATATTTATATGAAAATGATCTGATAAGGTTTACAGCGCTAACCTCTTATGACGTTGATGATGCGTATCAGTTTGGGTTCAAATTTGCAGATTTAAAAGACCTGGGTGTTAAAGAAATTAAAGATCTCACTACTCATGAAGTGGTTATGGCGCATGTCGCCGGAGCTACTTTTGAAGAATTAAAATCTTTGTATGAAGATCCTAAAAAACGTGATGAATTTTACGATCTCACATCTTACGGGGCGGCAGCTATATATGAAGAAGGATTTGAGGAGGGTGAGGATCCCGAAGATTATCGACGAAAGGCTGCGGGCAAATTCCTTGCTTTGAAAGAATTGTATGAATCTGGCGATATGGAGAAGTTTGAAGCACTTACATCTGATGAAGCTATGGAGGCATATAGAGAGGGTGATGTGAAGTTTGAAGATTTGGAAGATTTAAGTGTAGATGAGATTAATATTAAAATTTACCGTAGTTCTAGGTCATATGATATGTAATCTAGAGAGATTGGCTTTAGATTGTGAATGTAGTTGAATATTTAGATGATAAGTTTTGCTAAAGCCAGGCGTCTGCTTTGGATGTTAACCTTCGTTTTGAATCCATGGTTAGCTGTGTATAAAAAAGGCCAAAGAAATTTGATATATTTATTTTTGACGACTCAATCAAAGTATTTAAGAGCTTGTAAAGTTAACCATTGAAGAGATTAATGAAGATGTTTTGCTTGGCATGCGAGGTGTTTTAGTAGTATAAAACCTTATAAGTTTTATTTTGAGAGAGAGTCTAACCGATGTTATACCGACTAGTTATTAGAATTATTAAATCCTTTCTAAGTCTTTTTGCAGATTTTTCTGTGGTTAATAAAGATAAAATCCCTGTGGTCGGGCCTTTTATTGTCGCTTGTAATCATTCCACCTGGTTAGATACTATTTTTTTACCTTTGGCATTTTCACCTCAGGTTATCCGGTTTATGGTTAAGCAAGAGTTAATAAATAACCGACTTTTTGGCTGGTTCTTCAAGGGGATTTATTGTTTTCCTGTAAATAGGGAGAGGCCTGGATCAAGCAGTATTAAAATCCCGATTGCTTTGTTAAAGAGAGGGGAGATTGTCGCCATTATGCCAACCGGCACTCGGGATTTTGATGCGGCATTAAAACAGGGGGTCGCTTTGATTGCTTTAAAATCCCGAGCTACCATTGTTCCGGTGGTATATAAAGGGCCGAAAACTATCGGGATAAAAAATTTATTTAAAAGAGCAAAAGTAGAAATAATTTTTGGTGATCCGATAACTTCTGGAGGTTATGCTGATTATTCTAGCCATGATCTACTTGGTCAAATTACTGATTTATTAGAAAAAGAAATTAATAGATTAATTAGGTAATCCTGAGGTTAATGGTTAACAGCTGCTACTTATCCTTTGCTGGTTGAGTTTAGACAAGGATTTTATCTGGTAGGCTAAAGTCTGCGCCTACCGGTAGTTTGCGTTAGTTTAAGTGGGAACAGCTAATGTGAATAACATCTAAATATTATGGTATGATAATTGTATGTCCTTTTCTATAATTGCAGCTTTAGCTAAAAACAATGTTATCGGTAAAGATAACAAATTACCTTGGAATATTCCCGAGGATTTGGCGCATTTTTACTCTGTGGTAAACGGAAAACCAGTGGTTATGGGGCGTAGAACATATGAGGCTATGGGTGGCCCGATAAAAAACTCTGAAAATATTGTTCTTTCTTGCGATCAGTCACTAAAAATCCCTGGCTGTGTAGTATTGCATTCGATCGATGAGGTTTTGGATCGATATAAAAATAGTTCTCAGGAGATTATGGTTATTGGCGGTGTTCCTATTTATGAGAAGTTTTTACCATTGGTTGATAAGATGTATTTAACATTTGTTAATCACTATGTTGATGGTGATCTATATTTTCCCAAGTGGAAAGATGATGATTGGGTTGTTACTAGCAAACAAGATTTCAAGTCAGATTTGTACTTTTATAGTTTTGTGATTTTGAAAAGGGTCAGGTCTTTACAAACGACAAAGGTTTGATTTTTTCATCAAAGCTTGCCATGAACTTCATGAGGCACAGATTTTTATCAACGCTGCTTTTTTATAACAATCCAAAGAGATAAAGTTAAGACTTTGTGGGTTAAAATTATAAGTTAGATATTGTTTTGATATGCTAGTTTGCGCATATCAATGTTTGCAAAAAGTTGGTAGGCAGATGTTTTTATTCACCGATAATTTTTACTAAAACCCTTTTTCTTCTTTGGCCATCGAACTCACCATAAAAGATCTGTTCCCAGGTTCCTAGATCAAGGGCACCATCGGTGATTGCAACAACTACTTCACGCCCCATAATTTGTCGTTTTAGGTGTGAGTCTGCATTATCTTCCCCGGTATCATTGTGGCGGTACTGCTTAATTGGGGAGTGGGGTGCAAGATGTTCTAGCCATTTGGTAAAATCATTATGTAGTCCATGTTCATCATCATTTATAAATACCGATGCAGTGATATGCATCGGATTAACTAAAATCATCCCCTCTTTAATTTTACTTTCTTTAATACAAGTATCAATCTGTGGGGTGATATTAATAAATGCAATTCTAGTATCTGTATTAAAAACCAGCTCTTTTCTGTAAGTTTTCATGATGTTAATGATAGCAGATTTGGCTCGTTGTGTGCTTTGAATAATTTTATGGATCACAGTTGACGTTAATTGAGGTATTAAGATAGAATATCGTGAGTGTAACTACTTGATCATAAAATAAATTTTTACATTGACCGGAGATG
>JAHIYS010000081.1 GCA_018814965.1 Gammaproteobacteria bacterium | reverse complement strand
AGTGGAAAAACAACTACACTTTATACCTGTTTAAATAAAATAAATTCGGCTGAAAGAAAAATTATTACCATCGAAGATCCTATCGAATACCAATTGGCCGGTATAACTCAAATTCAGATCCATCCCAAAATTAATCTTACTTTTGCTAACGGGTTAAGATCAATATTGCGTCACGACCCCGATATTATGATGGTCGGAGAAATCAGAGATTTAGAAACAGCCGAGCTGGCTATCCGCACTGCTCTCACTGGTCATTTAGTCTTCAGCACGCTTCATACCAATGATGCCGCCGGAGCAATTACTCGACTTTTGGACATGGGCATTGAACCGTATCTCGTGTCTTCTTCTTTAAACTGTGCTATCGCCCAAAGATTAGTGCGGTTAATTTGTCCGCATTGCAAACAAAAATATACACCCCCCCATGACCTGATTAATGAGTTTGGGATCTCGCCGGAGAAGTTGGATACAAAAGCTTTTTACCACGGACGTGGATGTGAAAGCTGCAAGTTTACTGGATATTTAGGAAGAACTGGTATCTTTGAAATTTTAATTATTAATGAACAGATTCAAGACATGATCTTGACCCGCTCACCATCCAACATGATAAAACAAAAAGCACTAGGGTTTAAAATGAAAACACTGCGCCAGGCGGGATGGGAAAAAGTGAACAACGGGTTGACCACGCCGGAAGAAGTATTACGGGTGACACAAGAAGACACTGAGTCATAATAGCGAAAAAAATGGCTGTTTATATTTACAAGGCAAAGATAACCCCAAGTGAATTAAAAATTGGCACAATAGAAGCTGAGAATGAACGAGCGGCTATCAATAAGTTAATGCAGTTAAATTACCACCCGATATCAATCCGGATAAAGTCAGAAGGGGATAAAAAAAAATATTTTTTGCTTAAAAAAATAAACCAAAAAGATATTTATGTATTGATGAGACAGTTGTCAAATCTCATCCAGGCTGGTTTACCACTGGTTAAGGCTTTACATAACATCAGCAACCAAAATACAAATGCAAAACTAAGATTAATTACCCTGGAATTAAAAGAAAAAATTCAAAAGGGGATGTCGTTTTCAGAGTCATTAAAAGATTATCCTCATATATTTAGTGTTTTTGAAATAAATATGATCAAATCAGCTGAAAAAAGCGGTATTTTGGCTGAGATAATCGCCAAACTTGCTGATCTCAAGGAAAAAGAACTCATATTCAAATCCCGGATAAAATCAGCCCTCGCATATCCAACTTTGTTACTAATAGTGGGAATACTCACTCTGTTCGTCCTTACCACTTTTGTATTACCAAAATTTATATCCTTGTTTCAGGATATCGGCCAACGGCTACCGTTAATAACACAATGGCTGATAGCCTGGAGTTTGTTTCTCAAAAATTACTGGTCTATGATTTTTATTGTCTTGATAATACTCGGTTTTCTATTTAAGCGCTACCTTAAAACGGAATCCGGAAAATTATGGTTCGCTAAATTAACCTTAAAATTACCGATTGCAAGACAAATAATTACACAAATACAAACCAGTCGTTTCTGCCGCAGCTTAGGCACCCTGCTAGAAAATGGAGTGCCGATACTTGACTCCTTACAAATTACTGCCGAACTATTAAACAATAAGGTGTTTGCTCAAGAGATTAAATACGCCCAAACACAGGTGGCTAAAGGCAAACATATAAGTAATGCGTTAGCTGATGGCAAAATTTTTGATAAGAATACCTTGGACTTGATTGCCGTCGGAGAAGAAAGTGGCCGTTTAGAAGACATGTTAATTAGAATCGCCCAGATGAATGAGCACGAATCGGCGCAAAGAATCGAGACTTTAGTTTCATTGCTAGAACCAGCATTGATCCTTTGCCTTGGATTTATCGTCGCTTTTATTGTCATGGCTATATTACTACCAATTTTTCAGATGAACTTTTTAGTGCAATAATCCAATTGCAAGAACTTATAAATTAAGAAAGGATTAAGCATGCAAAAATCAGGTTTTACACTCATCGAATTGATGTTGGTTATAATTATAATTGGGACATTGGCCGCATTAGTCATACCGCGGTT
>JAHIYS010000080.1 GCA_018814965.1 Gammaproteobacteria bacterium | reverse complement strand
TTGCACTTTCTCAGACAAAAAAGCATTTCTTTCTTCAAGAATTAAGTCTTCATTTTCTTCAATGCCTTTGCTTAATTGCCAAGAATTACGGTATTGATAAATTTGCCCTTGATTCCCTCGTTTATAACCCAAAGCAACAAGCTTAGATTTCAGCTTTTCGCCTGTTAATTCAGAAATCTGCATCCCCTCTTCTCGTAGCTCTTCCCATAGCTCATCGCAGGCTTCCCATATTTCGCGTTCCCGGCGGGTTTTTGGTACCTTTGTAATATTCATAAAAACCTCATATGTAACTAAGTTATAGATTATTTATTCAATTCCCCTTCTAGGGATCTTAATGTATTCATGAGATCACTAAAATCTGGATCTCCGCCATAAAACATTCCTGCATCAACCATTACATCAAAATCTTGCTCTAAAGATTTTAAGTCTGCGTCACAAGGAACCAATTTAAATTGTTTCTTTAAGCATTTTTCGTAATTAGCATAACTTGCGTTGAAAAAAGCTTGTTTGTGTCTTATAACATCCAACATTAGCTTACTATCAGCCAAGGCCTGTGATGCAATTGATGATTCCGCAAGCATTGCTAAATCGTACCAATGGCGAGACATTCTCTCAGGATGATTAATTAATCTTCCTCGATGACATTCTACATGTACTAATGTGACTTTTTCCCAGAATGTTCTTAATGGAGATAGAACACTAATAGTTGCGGTTGGTAATTTTAGATTTTCAACATAATCAGCTATATATGGCCTTACTATATGCACCTCACTTGGATCAGTAACATTTCTCCCGCCAAACTCAATAAGCACACTGTTTGCTAAATAATGGCTTTCTTTTTCAAATACAGAAGGATAATAGATTCTTAAATTTTCTCCATCTATGCTTACTTCAATTTTTATTAAATCAGAGGTATTCTTTATTATCCGCGTAAAACTTGTTAAAACTTCGTCATAAACATAATCTCTAACTAAACTTTTTAATTCATCGCTAAGATTTTTCAAAAATGATTTTGAATAACCTTCAAGAGGTAAATCTAATTTTCTAAGCTTTCGATAATCAATAGTGATGTCTAAATCTTCTGAAAACCTACGAATAAGTTGATAACATTTAGATAATGAAGTACCTCCCTTAAACGAGATAGGCGCTGATAATTTCATAGAAAAGAGGTGCTCTAGAGCCCAACATACCCAAAGATCTTTTTCAACTACTACTGGACTAAGATTTAACTTGTAAGCAGTTGATGTAATAATTTTACCTTGAATATCTTTTGGTAAAGAAAAAAAATTATTTGGCATCAATATGCTCCTTTTTATAGTTGTAAAAAGCATTGGCCATCCAGCCTGGCATAGTATTTATGCTCTCCTGTACTTGCTGAAATTGTTCATCAGTCAGATTATGCTTTATTTGACGAATTGTTTGTTCATTTACGTGGTTTTTACCTATATACCAAAGAGCTGATATAACCAAGCTAGACATAGCATTAGAGCCAGGTATTTTGCGTGGCGATACATGTTTTAAACTTATTTCAGTATTACCTACTTTAATATGCCTAGTTGTACCGCTTGTTAAAAATATTGGTTTAGTCGGCATTTGAGTTGTTAGCTGTAGTTGTCTTGCTGCTTCTGCTCCATTAACAGAAACTTTTTCTCCAGAAGCTCTAGCTATGGCTGCAGCAATCTTGCTTGGCTCAGGAAGCACCTTACCAACATATGGCACTATTTCTTGTTTTACGAATATACCGCGTGCAACCCTAGTTATTTTTTTATTTTTAACTAGGCGCGATAAAATCTGATCAATATTGGCCCTAGAACCAAATTGTAAGAGTTCGGAGCTTGTAAATGGCTCCCCAATCGGGATTTCACCTATAAATTTGTTAACTGCTTTTGAGGTACTCATATGTCATTGTCCTATCAATATGTCAGATATTATATCCTTTTATCTGACATACTTAAAGTTCTTTTTAGCCTATTTACTACACTTTTTATTCAGAAATTAACTCATAGTCTAGGTATTTTAATAAAATATACAGCAAACTATATAAGAACCTTTGCCTTTCCCTCTCTATAAAAGGCCCATTAACCATATTCTATATTTATAGGCGCTATTTTAGGATATTCCCCTACCACCCCTTCTTCAAGAATCAAATCTTCATTTTCTTCAATGCCTTTACTTAATCGCCAAAAATTACGGTCCATTGATAAATTTGCCCTTGATTCCCTCT
>JAHIYS010000079.1 GCA_018814965.1 Gammaproteobacteria bacterium | reverse complement strand
TTCATAAGCGGTCTGTTGCTCTTTGGTGAATTTGCCATTTACTGGAAAAGTTCGAGTAACATCAGCAGAGTAGTGATCATATTTGGCACCAGCATCTATAAGGACCAATTCCCCAGCAACCAATTTTTGGTTATTTTTGCAGTAGTGTAGGGTGCAGGCGTTAACTCCTCCGGCCACGATAGGTTCAAAAGCTGTGTGGCGTCCTCCTAATCTAATAAATTCATGTAGTAGCTCTGCTTCTAGTTCAAACTCATACATGTTAGGGTGACATTTTTGCATTGCTCTTAAATGCCCCTTGGTTGTAATTTCTGCGGCTTTACGGAGCATAATTATTTCATGTTCGCTCTTTTTAACGCGCATTTCATGCAATATCTCCCCCAAGTTGATCAAATTCGGCGATTTTTTCCTTTTGGTTGATGTGGAATGACTGGTTTGGTTCAACCAGGTGATAATTTTTGAGTCAAAGTCGCCTTCATAGCCAATATTAGAGTAGATATTGTTGCTTTTGGCTAAAAGTCTCGGCAAAATTATATCTGCCTGGGAGATTGGAAATGATTTATCAGCCCCAAAATCATGACAAGCTCCTGTTTGACCAGCATATTTGCCCTCCCATTGCTCTTTTGTTGGGTCATTTTCACGGCTAAATAGAATAAATGTCCCGCCACTATGGTTTGGAACTAAAACCGCTATTGCTTCTGGTTCAATAAATCCAGTTAAATAGTAAAAATCACTGTTTTGGCGATAATAAAATGTTTTATCATGTTCTTTGGCGGCAAAAATGACTGCTATGCTGTCATTAGCAAGGTGTTTTAATAAGTTATTTCGCCTTAATTTAAATTCTTTGTTTAGCATGGCATTATTCCTAGTCGATACACAGGAGAGTTAATTGTATCTGAAAATTTAGTTATAGCTAAAAAAATCTAGTCACTTAGTGACATATATAATATCAGAGTTATAATAAAACCATATGATAGAATCTGAAATAGACAATTTAGAGTTGGAAATCGACAAGCTTATATCATTGCTTAAGCAAGCAAAGCTTGAGAGTAATTCTTTACGGAAAAAAAATACCAGTCTTAGCCACGAAAATATCGCTTTGCTAGATAAGAATAAAAAGGCTGCTGGATCATTAAAAAACCTAATTATGCAACTTCAGGATGGATTATGCTAAGCTCAGAAGTAGATGTAGCGATAATCAATATCATGGGGCGAGAGTTCAAAATTAAATGCCCAAAGGATAAGATAAACGAATTGCAAAAAGCTGCCGACTATCTAAATAGTAAAATGCAAGAGGTGCAGCATGGAGATAGATTGATTGGAATAGATCGTGTTGCGATTACAGCTGCTTTAAATATTGCTCATGAGTTAATTTTGGAAAAGCAAAGTTTGAAAACAGATTTTAGTAATAATGGGATGTTAGACAAGAGGGTTTCTGACCTAAAGCAAAAGGTTGACCAGGCATTGGCAAGTTTGGCTTAAATATAGTATGATCCTTACTAGCTCTGCAGTATGCGCCAGTATGATATTTGTTCTTGAATCGATACTCATAGGGTTGTATGGTCGGGTTGATGACGTTTTTGCAAGCTTAGACTTATGTTAAAGTAAGCTTAAGAAGCCTTAGAGCGTCACAGTTGACCAATATTAAATACTTGGGTTCAGAACATGTCTTATAGCGGTATTGCGGAGCTTTTTTATTATTAAATTCCTTGGGTCTGCTTCAAAAATAAAACAACACATAAATCCATTTGGTTTTGTGCTATGGCTGTAGTTTCTATATTTATAGAATATTGGTGAGAGTTGTTCAATCTAAATAATGCTAAAGTTTCTTGGGGCCAATAAAAAAATAATCACGGCTATCAAATATTGTTCTATATGCTATAATTTTATAACTTATTACTCATGAAATGATTATGACAAGCGAAAAAGAAAACGAAGCAGCAACTAGCGATGATCCTCAAGAGGAAAAAAAAGAGATCCCTTTATTTAGGGAAGAGGTGTTGCAACAAAGAAAGGGAAGTCATTTTGGTAAAAATATTATAATTACTCCCATATCTTTTTCAATTTGGACCCTTGGTGCTTTTCTTGTTGCGTTGACATTGGGTTTCTTTATATATTTTGGCGAATATTCAAAGCATCAAGAGGTTAGTGGCATATTGATTCCTAACAAAGGGATGGCCCATGTTTATGCAAAAACCCCTGGCATTGTTGCCAACCGATATGTTGAGCAGGGAGATAAAATTGTTCAAGGGCAGTTACTTTATCTTATTTCTACTGAGCAAGAGACTTTGTCTGGGCAGGGAGCTGTTGCGCAACAGGTAGAGTTATTAGAAAAACAGCTTGCTTTACAAAAGAACAAAGTTGCAATGTCTGGGAAAAATATTGAGCGTTACAAGACGCTGTTGGATCAGAAAGTCATTTCTGAAGCGGAGTATCAAAGGCTTTATCAAGAGCATTTAGATGTTGAGTTTGCTTTGCATAGAACAGAACAAGATTTAGTTAATGCAAAAGGTGCTGGGGATTATGCTATCCGCGCGTCGGCTGATGGGATGGTATCAACACTAGTTGCTAGGACAGGAGACCGTGTGGTTGCAGACAAGCTTTTGGCATCGATTATTCCTAGTGGGGCTGAACTTCAAGCAATGTTATTTGTTCATACCAATGCAATTGGTTTTGTAAAGGTTGGGCAGAAGGTTTTATTAAAATATGATGCTTATCCTTATCAAAGTTTTGGTTTATATGATGGCTCTGTAGATAGTATTGATAAGAGTATATTGTTTCCTAAAGATGTCGATTTATTGATTACTAGTGTCGATCAAAAAAATCCTTATGCCTCTAATGATCCTTTTTACCGGGTTATTGTTAATCTTAAACAGCAAACAGTAAATGTATATGGTAAGCCCTATCCTTTAACTCCAGGTATGACGCTTAAAGGGGATATGCTTGGTGACAAGCGACGCATTTGGCAGTTGATTTTGGAGCCTATTTATAGCCTCAGAGGGAGCTTAATTTCACAATGAAAGAGATCGCAAAACTTTTGAATTTTTCTTTCGGTAAAAAATTACCGATGATGTTGCAAACCGAGGTCGCTGAATGTGGTCTTGCTTGTTTGGCAATGATAGCAAGTTACTATGGTTATGAAACAGATCTATTAACTTTGCGTCGGCAATATTCAATATCTCTTAAAGGGAGTCGACTTCAGGATTTAATTGATCTTGGAAGAAAGTTTCATTTGCTAAGTAGGGCGGTAAAGCTAGAGTTACAGGATCTAAAACATTTGAAGACCCCTTGTATTTTGCATTGGGATTTAGATCACTTTGTGGTTTTAAAGAAGGTAAGTGGTAATAATGTAACTATTCATGATCCAGCTGTTGGGGTTATTAAGTATAAGATGTCAGAGGTTTCTAAGCATTTTACTGGGGTAGCAATGGAGCTTACTCCTGCTAAAGACTTCTCCAAGAAAAAAGACAAAACTAAATTATCCTTATCGGATTTATGGCATTCGGTTCAAGGGATTAAGAAGCCCTTGGTGCAGATTATTTTGCTTTCTTTAGCTTTAGAAGTTTTTGCTATAGTTAGTACCCAGTTTATGCAGCTAGTTACCGATCAGGTAATTGTCACCAATGATTTTCCTCTGCTTTATGTGTTGGCAATTGGTTTTGCTTTGTTAAAGGTTATTGAGGTGTCTACAGAGTATGCGCGTACTTGGATCGTTTTGTTTATGGGGAGTACTCTAAACATTCAGTTAACCTCTAATTTAAATCATCATCTATTGAAGCTTCCTATGGATTTTTTTGAAAAGCGCCACATGGGAGATATTGTTTCCCGTTTTGGATCGATAGGTGCAATTCAACAAAAAATAAGTACAGATTTTATCGAGGGGATAATTGACGGCTTCATGACTATTGTTACTTTGGTTATAATGTTGTTTTATAGTTACAGCTTGAGTTTCATAGTTTTTACTGCTTTATTACTTTATATCTTATTAAGAGTGGTATTTTATTCAACATTTAAACGTTTAAGTCAAGAGAATCTGGTTATTGGAGCTAAAGAGAATTCAATCTTTATGGAAAGTATTAGAGCAATCTTGCCTTTAAAGATTTTTGGTAAAGAGTCGCAGAGAGAAAATCTTTGGCAAAATTGTTATGCTGACAAATTAAATAGTGGGATTAGGATTAGTAAGTATAGTTTAATTTATAAGATTCTCAATCATATTATTTTTGGGTCTGAAGCTATAATCGTAATAGTGTTGGGTGCCACTGCTGTTATGAATCGTGAGCTTAGTCTTGGTATGTTATTTGCCTATATCTCTTATAGCGGGCAATTCACAAGCAAAGCACAGGCTATGGTGGACAAGGTGGTTGAGTATAGGTTGATTAGTGTGCAATTAGAGCGCGTAGCAGATATTGCCTTGACCGAGCCAGAAAAAGATATCAAGGGTGATATGCTTTCGCAAAAGATTATTCAGGGTGGAGTCAGAGTTAATAACCTTGCTTTTAAATATTCGGAGCAGGATCCATATGTTTTCAAAAACATAAATTTTGAAATAAAGGCGGGGGAGTCAGTAGCTATCGTTGGTCAATCAGGGTGTGGGAAAACAACTTTAATGAAAGTGTTGTTGCGCCTTCTTGCTCCATCTTCAGGAGATGTTTTTATTGATGGTGTAGACATTAATAAAATGAGTTTAAAAGATTATCGTTCCCAAATCGCGGCAGTGATGCAGGACGATGTCCTTTTAAGCGGATCGATTGCAGAAAATATTTGTTTCTTTGATCCTAAGCCTGATTTTGATCGGATCTATGCCTGTGCCATGATCGCAGCAATTCATGAAGATATTATTCGTATGCCGATGGCTTATCAGTCGCTTGTTGGTGATATGGGTAGTACTTTATCTGGAGGCCAAAAGCAGAGGGTTTTGCTTGCTAGAGCACTTTATTCTCAGCCTAAGATCCTTTTCTTGGATGAAGCTACTAGTCACTTAGATACTAATAATGAAAAAATTATTAATCATCATGTAAAAAATATTGGTATCACGCGTATCATTGTTGCTCATCGTAAAGAAACTGTGCTTATTGCAGATAGAGTAATAGATTTGGAAGAGATGATTAGAGAGCAAATGGAAAAAGAGGATGGTTATATTACAGAATTGCAGTAGTTAGAGTTTTAGATTTTGCGTTATCTGGAATATTTTTGGTGTTTAGTTTGGTTGTTATATTTAAGCGCCTGTTGTAACCGGAAAGTTTTTGCTTTTTTGGTTATTTTTAAATTAAGTGACAGGGCTTGATAGTTCTTGTTTTATATCTTCGTTTTAAAATATCCTTCTATTTTTTAGCTGATGGTTCTACGGATTTTTAAATTTTTAGATAAATCATTTATTTTATCAGCAACCATTTTATTGGTGTTTATAATTGATCTATAGCTATAATGGTTTTATTCTTTGCGTAAGCACTCTCTTTGTTTTTCAAATAATTCTTGTAAAGCGACTTTAGTTAGATCGAGTAATGAAATCAATTCGGTTTGCGAAAAAGTATTATGTTCTGCTGTTCCCTGAATTTCAATAAAATTACCATCTTCAGTCATGACAACATTCATATCTGTGTCTGCATTACGATCTTCTTCATAGTCTATATCTACCATGAAGTTATTTTTATAAATACCAGCAGAGATTGCGGCTACAAGTTGTTTTAATGGACTTTTACTTAGCTTTAGTTTTTGTTGTAAATAAGTTAGAGCATCAGCTAAGGCAATACATGCGCCAGTAATGGCTGCGGTACGGGTCCCACCATCAGCTTGAATCACATCGCAATCAATAGTAATGGTATTTTCACCGATTGCTTTAAGATCAACTACAGAGCGAAGAGATCGTCCAATAAGTCTCTGTATCTCTTGAGTGCGCCCTACCTGTCGACCACGAGCAGCCTCTCGGTCCATGCGGGTGTTAGTAGAGCGTGGTAGCATGCCATATTCAGCGGTTAACCATCCTTGACCGCTATCTTTAAGAAATCGTGGTACCCCGCTTGCTACAGAGGCGGTGCAAAGTACTTTGGTATCCCCAAATTCTACAAGCACAGATCCCTCGGCATGTTTGGTGTAGTTGCGGGTGATTTTTATTTCACGTATTTCATTAAAAGCACGATTATCGAGGCGCATAATTTTCTCCGTAAAAAAGGTAAATTACTTAACTATGTTTTGTTGTTACTGTATAATTTCAAGTTGGCAGTTGCACCCAGGTGTTAAATTAAGTTGTAGCCAATGTCGCTTTAAGAGGATTGATTTATTTTAGGGACAGTAACATATGAGATATTAACTCTCCCCTATGATTTTATATTTTATCTCTCCTCTTGTTATGCAGCGTTGTGTTATTTTCTGGGTATTAGCTATATTGGGGTATATTTTACCCTAAAATTTCTTAAAGGATATAAAAAGGTGTAAATATGATCCAAAGTATGACTACATTTGCAAGATGTTCTGATCAAGGTGATTGGGGAACGGCTTCTTGGGAGATTCGAGTCGTTAATCATCGCTATTTTGATTGTGTGTTTAAAATCCCTGAGATCTTTCGCCCTCTAGAGTCTAGTCTTAGACTGCAATTACAGCAGCAGCTGCATCGTGGGCGTGTTGATTGTAGTTTGAGATTTAATTCGAGCGAACAGGGGGAGGAAAGTTTTGTATTAAATACTCCTTTGGTAAGAAAATTAGTAGATGTTGTTACAGAAATAAAAGGTTATTTGCCTATGTCTACTATTGATCCTATGAAGATTTTGTCTTGGCCGAGGGTTTTACAAAACCCTGAAGTGGATCTAACTTTAGCGCAAGAAATGGTTTTAAATTTGTTTGGAAAAACTTTTGCGGAATTAATCTCTACTCGTGAGCGAGAAGGAGCGGTATTAGATAAATTGCTTAAAGAAAAACTGCGTGAGATGCTGGTTATAGTTGGTAAGGTGAAAAATAAAATGCCGCAAATTTTAATAAATCAACGGCAAAAGGTGGTTAAACGATTAGAAGAGGTTGTGGCAAGTTTGGATCAGTCCCGTTTGGAGCAAGAGATAGTTTATTTTGCGCAAAAAATAGATGTCACCGAAGAGATTGATCGTTTAGAGGCTCATTCTAATGAGGTTTTGAGGGTATTAAGTGATAAAGGTGCAGTTGGTAAGCGATTAGATTTTTTGATGCAAGAGTTAAATCGTGAAGCAAATACTTTGGCCTCTAAATCAGTTGATATTGAGATTACACAGTTAGCTGTAGAGTTAAAAGTGTTGATTGAGCAGATGCGGGAACAGGTGCAGAATATAGTTTAATGGAAAACTTTATTTGGTTTTGTTTTGTAAGTGAGTTAACTGTAATTTTTAACTTATTTATTTGACTGAGGTAATGATAAAAAATAAAGTATTTTCAGGAAGATAAAGATAGATATTGTTAAGTTCTGGCTAAAAAGTTCATTTTTTATTTGAGATATGGTCCAAATGTTTCTAAACCAAGGGCTAGATCGATTTTTATCCCCCATGTATTTTTAAGCTTGCCTTAAGGTTTTAGAAGGGTTATTATATGCATGTGTGATGGAGCTACAAAATCTTTAAATGGAGTTGAAGAATCATTCGTTCAGTACTATATCTAAAGCACTATTATTATCTCT
>JAHIYS010000078.1 GCA_018814965.1 Gammaproteobacteria bacterium | reverse complement strand
TATTTCGCTGACAACCACTTACAACCGCTGTCAGCGCGTTTTTTGTCATTGAAAAAGAGAATTATCCCCATAGAAGTCCCGACTTCGGAAGATATATGGTCATTTCAGGCATTATTTGGATGTAACTTGTTGAAATCATTGAGCGTGAACGTGAACCAAAAATGTAGTGCCTAGTAAAAATAAAGTACTTGACATATTCTTTTTTTATGTTATACTGCCGTCATGTTTGTAAGAATAAAAACAACTCCAAACAGTCCCAGAAAATCAGTACAGATTGTAGAATCATTTAGAAAAGGGAACAATGTATCTCAGAAAATAATTCGCCATGTTGGAATTGCTATGGATGATGTTGAATTAAAACAGCTTGTCGACCTGGCGGAATCAATAAAGAACAAGCTTGAAGCTGATGGCCAGCAGATTTTGTTTAGTCCTGAGGATGTTGCAGCAATAAAAAGTAAAAAGGAAAGAGAAGAATTAAAGGGAGAAAGTGATGATGATTACAATGTGAATTTAAAGAATATAACAGAAGAGCAGAGAGTCGTAAGCGGGATCCATGATATTTATGGCAGGTTGTTTGATCAATTGGGATATGGATCTGTCATGAAGAATCCGGCACGTCATGTTTCAAGCGTGAATATTTACAGGGATATAGTTTTAGCCCGTATAGCAAATCCGATCAGCAAGAGAGGCAGCGTTGATATGCTGGAAAAAGATTTTGGTGTTACAATAAATCTGGATAATGTTTATAAGATGATGGACAAACTTGACGACAGGGCAATAGAGAGGCTTAACGAGATAACATATAAAAACACAATAGATCTCTTTCAAAACAAGATAGATGTAATATTCTTTGATTGTACAACATTATATTTTGAAGCATTTACAGAGGATTCATTAAGGAAGAACGGATTCAGCAAGGATTTAAAATTTAATCAGCCACAGGTATTGCTTGCATTGATGGTTACAAAAGAAGGATTGCCAATAGGGTACAAGGCGTTTGAAGGTTCTAAGTATGAGGGACATACATTAATTCCGGCGGTAAGGGAATTAAGAGATAAGTATAAAATAGATAAGGTGGTTTTTGTTGCAGATGCGGCGATGATGAACGAAGATAATTTGCAGGAGATGGAAGGAGAAGGAATTGATTACATCGTTGGCAGCCGGTTAAAAAATCTTCCTGTTAATTTGCAGAAGAAAATTTTGAATCATGATAATTACAAGGAGATAAGGAAAGGCTTCACGGTAGGAGATTTTGAATATAAAGGTCGGAGATTGATAGTAAGTTACAGTGAAATAAGGGCAAGAAAAGATTCGGCCGACAGAAGAAAGGCAATTGAAAGATTAGAAAAGAAACTGTCAAAGATAAAAAATCCGAAAGAATATTTAACAAATTACGGATACCGGAAATATTTAAAGATAGAAGGTGAATCAACAATAAAGCTGAATGATGACAAAATAGATGCAGACAGCAAATGGGATGGTCTTCATGGAGTAATAACAGGGGTTAGGGACATTGGTTCTGAAGAAATATTAATTCAATACAACAATCTTTGGCAGGTAGAAAATGCTTTTAGAATAACAAAACATGATTTGAGGGTAAGACCCGTTTTTCACTGGAAACCTCATAGGGTAAAGGCGCATCTGGCTATTTCGTTTACATCGTACGCACTTGTAAAACATCTGGAATATATAGTAAAGCTTCAATATAAAAAATTAAGTCCGGAAAAAATCAGACAGCTTCTGCTAAGGGTACAGACTAGTATACTTTACGATAAAAAGAAAAAAATAAGATATGGTTTACCATCGAGAATATCAGTGGATGCTAAAAAAATATACAGAATTTTTGGATTACATAACAGGCTGATACCATATATTATAAAAAAAATGTAGTGCCTAGTAAAAAATGAATACCCTTAAATATCAATAGGTTACGCAAAAATAAGGCGGAAGTCGGGAAGTTGAATACATGAGAATCCTAAGCCTTGGTGCAAAAGAACATAAAACTATTCAGGAAGTTGGTGACGGGATTAATGTGGCAACGGTCATTGATCCCTTTGGTAATATCTTTGGGCTTATTTATAATCCTCATTTTGCAATATGAGGTTAAATAAAATTAGAGATACGTCAGTAT
>JAHIYS010000077.1 GCA_018814965.1 Gammaproteobacteria bacterium | reverse complement strand
CTTCCGAAAATTTTGCATATTTATAGAAGGTTTCTTCAAAGGCGTTAAGGGCAATAATGAATCCCGGCCATCCATCAAGAAATCCTAGTCTTAAAAAGTAGGTTCTAATAAATGCCCATTTGGCGCGAATAAGAGCCATCGCAAAGCTACTCTTTTTTTTGCGTTGTTTAAGATTTAAAGCGCCAAGAGTTGAATAGATATTTGTTTTGTTGAGCAGGTCTTCTAAATTTTTCCATGGAAAATGACTGAGTTCGCTTTGTAATTTGCCAATATTGCCGGTTATGATTGTTTTTTCGTGAACGATGTCATTTGAAAATTCACAGTAACCTTTTTTTGCTAATCTGGGGGAAGAAGCTTCACCTTTGCCGCAACAATGCTTGAGAGGCTTGTTAAGGAAGTAATTTTGGCGTGGCATTTGATATGCTGTGTATTTTTCGGCATCATGCTCTAAGGCTTGCAATATCTCATTTTTAAGTGCAGAAGTAACTCTTTCATCAGCATCAATAGATAAAATCCAGTCGGAAGTTGCAAGTTTTAACGCCCGATTTTTTTGTTCGCCATATCCTGGCCAGTCGGTTTCGTAGAACTTAAGTTTTGGTGCGTACTTTTCACAGATCTGTTTAGTGTTATCTGTGCTGCCGCAATCAAGAATTATGATTTCATCGGTCCAGACGACACTTTCAATGCAGGGGGCTATATTATCGGCTTCATTTTTAGTGATAATTGTAGTAGATATTGTGGGCATAATTTAATAATTTAGTTCAACATAAAATAAGCATTGATCCCGGATAAGAACATCTCTACTGCCATAGCTGTAATCATCATGCCAGAGAGTCTTTCGATCGCAATTAGCCCTTTTTCCCCAAGCCATTTACTCAAATAGCGTCCGCTTAGGAGTATTATTCCAACCATGGTTGAAGCAATGGTTATTACTATTGCCCAAATAATTTTTTGATCAGGGTGTTGTGAAGAAAGTAACATGACAGTAGTTAAAGCCGCAGGTCCAGCTGTCATTGGCAGTGCTAGTGGTACAAAAAATGGTTCGCTGGTTTGAGGGTTGTCCAGCTTGTTTTTATCTTCTGGAAAAATCATCCGGATGGCGATGATAAACATAATTATACCGCCGGCGATACCTACTGCTTGTTCGCTGATATGGAAGCTGCTAAGGAAAAACTCCCCAAAAAGCATGAAAGTCATGATTACGAGGTAGGCGAAAAATGTTTCCCGGAGAATTATTTTAGTATGACGTTTTGGGTCTACTGGTTTTAAGGTTGATAGAAACACTGGAAGATTGCCCAGCGGGTTCATAACTAAAACTAAAAGGATGGTGGTAGAAATTATAGACATATGAGTATTTGGTTTGTTTTAGTTTGTTGGTTCTCTAGTTTATTGTATTAATAACCTTTTTTGAAAGGTTGTATTAGTTTGTAATGTTTTGTTGTTCATTTGTTGGTAGATATAGTGGCCCCGTTTGGCCGCACCCAGCAATACTTAATAAAATACAGCAAATTGAGAAAATTAATACTTTTTTTATCATGTTTGGCTCGCATATTTAACAAAATGATTGTAAATTAAAATATATGGTGTTGTCTATAATTAAGAACTAGAGGTAGGGGGTGCAAAATGCTACAAACTATAGAGATCAATCCAAAATCGCATCCAACAGCGAGTGTTATATGGTTGCATGGCTTAGGTGCGAGTGGTTATGATTTTGTTGATATTGTACCTTTGTTAAATCTTTCGCCAGAGATCAATATACATTTTGTGTTTCCGCATGCTCCAGTAAGAGAGGTTGCATATGCTGGGAATGCAAAAATTAGAGCATGGTTTAATGTTATAGATTTAGATCGTCGTGTAGAAGTGGATGAAGAGGGAATTAGAGAATCCCAGAAACTTGTTAGCGAATTGATTGCCAAAGAATTAGAGCAAAATGTTCCTAGTCATAAGATAGCGCTAGTTGGCTTTTCGCAGGGAGGGGTAATGGCTTTGCAGTGTGGCTTAAGATATCCAGAAAAGCTTGCTGGGATTTTATCATTGTCCGCTTGGTTACCTTTGAAACATACTGTAACTTCGGAAAGAAGTGCTAGTAATCAACAAACCCCAATATTAATGCAGCATGGTGTCGATGATGAATTGATTCCGCTTGCTTGGGCAGAAGAGAGCCGTGATTATTTACAACAGCTTGGTTATAACGTTATGTTAGATTCTTATCCAATGCGACATACTGTATGTCCAGATGAGATTTCGGTGATTGGTAATTGGCTGGGCAATTTATTGTGTTAATTGATTGTTTTAGATTATGTGGTTCAAATTAGGGTGGTTTTTAATTGAATGATGTAAGTTTTGCTATAACTATTTAAACTATGAATCATAGAATCAAAATTTCAATTATAATCTTTTTTATTACAACCAGTGTGTTGGCGATCCCTCAAGATAAGGAGGTAACGTCTGAAACTAAGGTTACAGAAGTTCAAATGAGTGCTGCTGCCACAGCCAAGGCTTTAGGTTGGGTTAAAGATTGTAACGATGATAGTGTTTGTGGCGGGCATTATTTTGAGCCAAGTTATATTGTTAATGTTCCTAATCCTGAATTGTTTCAAGGCGCTCCAGTTGATATTAGCGCATCCCAACCAGCATTTTTTACTCAGGATAGTTCTTCTATTTTGAGGGGGGACGTGGTTTTGAGTCAGCCAGGTCGGGAAATTACTGCCGATCAGATGACTTTTTTTAGGGATGAGAAAACCAAAAAGATTAATAGGAGTGTTTTGATTGGTAATGTAAATTTTCGTGAATATGGTGAATTAATAATAGCCCAGAAAAGCAACTTAGATTTTATCAATAAGATATATATCTTTAATCAAGGTGTGTACCGTTTTTTAGCAAGAGATACCCCTACAGGGCTTGCTAATGTTTGGGGTTATGCCAAGCGAGCAATTAGTGATGAGCCTAGGGTTTTAAAGTTGAGCCGAGCCACTTATAGCAGCTGTCCTCCCGATGCTACTGTTTGGAACTTATGGGGAAATAAAGTAACGTTGGATCGTAATACTGGTCGGGGCGATGTTACTAATGCAGTACTTTTTTTTAAAAAAGTGCCGGTTTTTTATTCGCCATACTTTAGTTTTTCTATAGATAAAAAGCGTAAAAGTGGTTTTTTAGCTGCAGAGCCATCTTATTCTAACGATTCAGGGTTTGGTATAGATATTCCATATTATTTTAATTTGGCTCCTAATTATGATCTTACTTTTACCCCGGGGTATTTTAGTAAACGCAGTGTTTTATTTCAGGGGTTGTTTCGTTATTTAACGCCTGTAAATAGCGGTAAGGTTAATATTAGCTATATTCCTTATGACAGGGCTTTTGCTGATGATCGTAAAACTGCATCGGTTGATGATCCCTCTTATAGGCATGCGCTTGAGGTGTTGAAGGATAGTCATCCTTATAGGGGATTGATTGGTTTAGAGAATAAATCTAGTTTTGATGAGCATTGGCGTGGGTCATTAGATGTTAATTATGTTACAGATGATTATTTTTTGCAGGATTTTGGTAGTATTGATGCTATTGATAATGATCAATTGCTAAATCAAGCTGATATTGTATATGAAAGTGATAATTGGAATTTTTTAGGACGCTTGCAAGCTTTTCAAACCCTGCATTTAATAACTCATGGTAAACCTCATGATCAATACAAAAGGTTGCCGCAGTTTAATTTATCTGGAGATTTTCCCCAAATGTGGGGAGGGATAGATTATAGATTAGATAGTGAAGTGGTAAATTTTGCTCATCGAGATGATTTTTATAATAATGCAGCACCCCCGATTGTTGCTGGGATCCGTTTTAATGTGATGCCAAGCATTAGTAAGCAAATGAACTGGTTGTGGGGTTACGTTATCCCAAAGATTGAGTTGCAGGCAACAGGGTATGGGGTACATGATCAAATAAAAAAAGGTGCTTCGAATAGCGTTGTTCGTTTGTATCCAATGATTTCGGTCGATAGTGGATCTGTATTTGCTCGTAACTTTAATGTGTTTCGTAAAGAGTATACGCAAACTTTAGAGCCCAGATTGTTTTATTTGCTGGTGCCCATGAGAAATCAGGACGAAGTTCCAATTTTTGATACTTATTTACCGGCCTTTGATTTTAACCAATTATTTCGTACCAATCGTTTTAATGGAATTGATAGAGTGGGAGATGCGAATCAAATTGCATTAGCAATTACTACAAGATTTATCGACGATAGTGGCCAAGAAAGATTTAACGCTGGTTTGGGACAGATGTTTGCTATCCGTAAACATCAGATAACTATTGATAGAGATAATGTATATGCAGCCCCATCAAATTTAGATCCGTTAAAAGATGCGAAATTATCCCCGCTGGTTGGTAAGTTGCAGGGGTTTATTAACACTGAGTTTAATGCTACGCTTAACGCTGCTTGGGATCCAAGGTATCAGCGATTTAATACAGTAGATACTAATTTACAATATACTAAAGGTCCTAATCGTGTTTTGAATCTTGGGTATCATTATGTTATACAGGGCGATCAGTTATTGGAAGAAAAACCCATTAATTTTAGTCAAATTGGTTTTTCATTTGGGTGGAAAATATGGAGACAATGGAATATCATTGGCAACTTAAACTATAGCCCTAGCCGTAAACGAGCTCAAAATTATCTTTATGGCTTAGAGTACAATAGTTGCTGTTGGGCACTACGTTTTGCTTCTAGTAGCGATCGTACTATTGGAGCTGATAATAGAAGGACTGGAGAGACTAAGTATTATTTACAGTTTTTCCTTAAGGGGCTAAGTAATAATGATTTTAATGGATTAGGTGGAGCGATAACTAGTCAAATTCCTGGTTATCGAGATAATTTTGCTGCAGGTGGAGTTTAATTATGAAGATAAAAAATATTTTTGGATTCTTTATTTTTGGGGCATTGCTATTTTCTTGTTACATTCAGGCGGCTCCAGTTAATTTAGATAAAATTGTTGCTGTGGTAAATAGTGATGTTATTACCCAGAAAGAATTAAATAAGAAGATGGCGTTTATTCAGCGTATAGCGAATGCTCCTGGGTCTAGCTCCTCTTCCTTGCGTCAAAAAGCATTAGATGAATTGATTGATGTTTCGTTGCAATTACAGCTGGCCAAAACAAATAAGATCCAGATTACTAATGCTGAGTTAGATGGGGTTATTGCCAATATTGCAAAAAATAATGGTTTAACTGTAGCGCAACTTAAGGTGATGATCCCAGAAAAAGAGGGGGTTAGTTTTAATGAGTTTCGCAACCTGATTAGAGAGCAGGGTACAATTAGCCGATTGCAACAACAATTTTTAGGTAGAGAGCTGGTTGTTACTGAAAAGGAAATTAACGAGGTGTTGCGTAATCCGCCTAAAATGGATAGAACTCCTGCTCACTATCATGTGACAGATATTTTATTTGAAATACCAGATGATGCTACTAAGGATCAGCGTGCTGTTATTGCTGAGGTGGCAAATAAAATGGCAGTAAGATTAAGAAAAGGCGCTAGTGCTGAGAGTGTGGTTGCGGATAGTCAACAGAATCTTAAGGGGCAGGTGGTGCAGAATAATGATTTAGGTTGGCGTAAAGCAGATGATTTTCCAGAATTATTTGCTAAAGAGGTGGTCAAAATGAAGGCTAATGATGTGGTCGGTCCTTTGAACGCCCCAAATGGAGTGCATTTGCTAAAAATGCTTGAGATTCAAGGTGCTGCATCACAAACAGGGAAGCTTAAGAAAGATCAAGCATCTGAGATAGTGTATTATCATAAACTTGCAAAGAAGTTAAAGCCATGGCTACAAGAGCTTCGAGATAAAGCATATATAAAAATTAGCCAATAATTTATTGGTTTTTATTAGATTTTTATGACAATTTGTTT
>JAHIYS010000076.1 GCA_018814965.1 Gammaproteobacteria bacterium | reverse complement strand
ATGGTTGCGGCGAATAAAGCAGATATAGTATTAACCTACCAACCAGCGTTATTGCTTTATATCGCTAAGGACTTGCCTTTGGTGCGGTTTGCTACTTTGATTGATCGGCCTTTAAACTGTTTTATTACATTGCAAGGTGGTGCTATTGCTGGTTTTAAGGGAAAGCGGATTGGTTATAGCGGTACTGAAATTGAACGGATTATTTTTTCTACTATGTTGGAGAAAGTGGGGTTGGGTTTGAGTGATGTCCGAATGATTAATGTTAACTTTAATCTTGTAACAGCATTGCTTGCTAAAAAGGTTGATGGTTTTATTGGTGGTATGAGGAATTTTGAGCCGTTAGTAATAGAGTCTTTTGGTGGCAAGGGATACGCCTTTTATCCTGAGGAATATGGTTTTCCAAAATATGATGAGCTGATATTGGTTGCTCATAAAGATAAAGTTAATGATCCGCGTTTTGTTAAATTTGTTGCTGCATTGAAAATGGGAACAAAGTATCTTAAAGAAAATCCTGAAAAAAGTTGGAAAAAGTTTATAAAGATTCATCCTGAACTAAATAGCCCTTTGAATAAAAAATCATGGTTGGTAACTTTGCCATATTTTGCTGCTGATCCTGCAAAACTTGATTGGAAGAGGTATCAACAATTTGGGCAGTTCATGTTGGGAAAAAAGTGGATTAAGAGACTGCCTGAAATGCAAGAGTATGCCGTCGAGTTAAAATAATATTTTAAACGGTTTGTCATGGCAGTAGAGGGCATAGCCTGAAGAAAAATTTAGAATGCCCCATATTTTGCGCTAAGCAAGGAGCAATTGTTGCAAAAAGAGGGAGTTTAATTCTATAAGTATTTTTGCTTTCATCTTTTTTGGCTGCCAGAGATTGATGGGATGATTTTATAGCTGTTGATGGTTTCGGCTATCTGCTGGACAATCTGAATATAGAAGATTAGATATATTTACATATTGCTTATAGGTGAATGTTTAATCTTTGGAGTATCTTATCGAAAAAACACATCCTCCAATTATTAAAGATGCCCCAGCCCAGAAATATAAGCCTGGAATATGGTGCCAGAATAGCCAATCAAAAACCCCGCTAAATATTATTCCAAAATATAATAGTGGGGCTATAATTTTTGTAGGGGCATAGGACATTGCGCGCATGATTAAGTCTTGGTAGATGGTTCCAGTTATTCCAATCATAAGTAATGTTGTTAAGGTTGATAAATCAGGTGTTTTCCAGCTAAAGATCATAGCTATTCCGCTTAGAATAACAGTAAGTGGGAAAAAGTAGAACATAATGGTGTATGGTTCATCATGTTTAGCTAGTTCGTATATTCCCAGAAATGATAGTGCGATTGCGACGCTTGAGATTAGCGCCATCAATATCATGGGATTAAAGTTGCTGTTGAATGGTTTTAGAATCAAAACTATCCCAATGAATCCAGTTATTAAAGCTAACCAACTTTTAGCGCTAGTTTTGGTGCCAAAAAAGATAAAACTAAAAATGGGTATGAATAGGGTGTAGGTCATAGAAAGAGAGCTGGCATCTGCAAGGGGGACATATCTTAAAGCGTAATATAGAGTAAACATAGCAACAAAAGCGCTGACGGCGCGTAAAACATGTAGTCTTAAATGTTTGGTTTTAAGCGTAAACGGTTTGTTTCTTAATTTCTTATAAATAAGAACCAGGATTACCCAAAACATGCTCACTGAAAAACGGAAAAAAACCGTCATGCTCTCAGTGGATTCATTCGATACCAGTTTTACTAGCAGAGACATTATACTATAGAAAAATGAAGCTATAATCCCAAGGATAACGGCGCGTTTTATATAATTTATTTTTGTAACTTTTGTTTCATTCATTTGTATCGTGTTTATTAAATAGGAGTGCAATTCAATATTTATAGCATATTGTGGTATCTTTTACAGGGCAAAGATTTTTATTGAGGTTTTAGGCGGAGTATGTTTTTTAAATAGGAGCATGTTAGTTCTATAAATGATTTTAAGACAACGGTGGCTTTTAATCATATTCTCATTGTAGATGGCCTCATTTGCCGTAAGATTTTTACCTTTAAACGGGATTTTAGTAGATATACTGATTTTTGTTAGTAACTGGTGAAGTAATGCCAAATATTAATAACATTATGATATTTGTAACTTTCTGTATTAAATCGTAATATTATTACAATTTAAGCTATCCTTAATGATTTTATAAAGTTGTGGATAACCGCATGAATAATTGCTCATAATTTCATTATTTTTATGGTTTAGACAACTCTATTTCTAAAGTTTCTTGTTTTTGTATATTTGCCTCTGAAAGCTTATTGTTTAAAGATAGTTGCAATCTGAGATTTTAGAAAACATTTTTTATCAACTCCACGCCCGAAGGGCTAAATATAACAGCCCAGCCTAAGGCCGGCGTTGTTTGCGGGCCGCAGGGCTGGGTAAATGAGCAAGGAATAAGAAAGCTCGAAGCGAAATTTTTTGCGTTTTAGATTCGGATTGCAACAGTCCCATTTATTCAAATTTTCGTTTGAAATCTCTAGTATCCCTTAAGTTAAATATAGTTATATCTTTGGCTTAGTGGTTGTATGTGGTTGACAGTGGGTGATATTTTGGTATATAGTGGAAAAAAGTGGTGGATAGTGGAATAAAGTGGAAGGAGATTTAGGATATGTTTCGAGGGATTAACGCTATAAATTTAGATACAAAAGGCCGCATGATAATGCCGGCAAGGTATCGTGCGGAGATCGAAAGCGAAGCAAAAGGACAGTTGGTAGTAACTATTGATGCAGAAGAGAGATGTCTACTACTTTATCCATTACCAGTTTGGGAAGAAATAGAGAAAAAAATTGAAAATCTCCCAAGCTTTAATCAGGCAACGAGACGTATTCAACGTTTACTAATAGGTCATGCGACAGAATTAGAGATGGATAATAATGGACGTTTATTATTGCCCCAGCTTTTGCGGGAATATGCTGATATTAGTAAACATGTGATGTTGGTTGGTCAAGGTAAGAAATTTGAGGTTTGGGATAAAAAGATTTGGGGTGAAGGGCGTGCTAAGTGGCTAGCTAATGGACTAGATGGTAGGGATGAATTGCCATCAGAGCTTCAGTTATTGTCACTATAAGTAGTTAAAAAGATGAAAAGAGCGAGGCCGCCTAAAAAGAGTTTGTTTCAAAACGACGACGCTAAGGAAGGGCAACATCAGCCGGTTTTATTGGGAGAAGCACTAACCGGCTTGATTGTTGATAAAGATGGTATTTATATCGATGCGACTTTTGGGCGTGGGGGTCATAGCCGAGAGATTTTAAATCGTATTGATAGTAGTGGTGTTTTAATTTGTATCGATAAAGATCATGAAGCGATACAAGTTGCAAAGAAGCTCGATGATGAGCGTTTGATAGTTAGACAGGGATCTTTTACTAAGCTCAAGGCATGGGTGGAGGAGCTTAATTATAAAGGTAAGATTAGCGGTATTTTGATAGATCTAGGAGTGTCTTCGCCGCAATTAGATAATTCGTCGCGTGGCTTTAGTTTTTTACGCGATGGCCCGTTAGACATGCGCATGGATGTGGGCCAGCCACTTAGTGCTACTAAGTGGCTGAAAAACGCTAAGGAAGGCGAAATTGAGAAAGTGCTACGAGAATATGGTGAGGAACGTTTTGGTGGGCGCATTGCACGTGCAATTGTTAAAGAACGAGCAGTGGAGCCGATTGTAACTACAGGGAGATTAGCTGAAATTGTAAGCCGTGCTCATCCGAAATGGGATGAGCATAGGCATCCAGCAACAAAAACTTTTCAAGCGATTAGAATTTTAGTTAATAACGAATTGCAGGAGTTGACCGATTGTTTGGAGCAGTGTTTGGATGTTTTAAGCATAGGCGGTCGTTTGGTGGTGATTAGTTTTCATTCGCTAGAAGATCGAATTGTAAAAAGTTTTATGAAAAAACATGAATGTGGTGGGTTGCCAGATTGGTTGCCGGTATGTGAAGAACAGCTTTTTAGGCGTATTAAGCGTGTAGGCGGAAAGATTCGCGCTAGCCAAGAAGAAATAAATAATAATCAGCGTTCAAGAAGCGCAATATTAAGGATAATGGAGAAGTTAAAATGAATGCTATAGCACGGGAAGCATTTGCTGAAAATAATTTTTCCAGTGGAATGTTGTTTAGTTTTGATTTAGCAGAATTGAGAATATTAATTTTGGTTTGTTTATTACTAGTGTCCGCATTAGGGGTGGTTTACGTCAAAGATCTTAATCGTCGTTTATTTATCTCTTGTCACAAATTACAGGTCCAGACGGAACAATTAAAAGCTGATGGTAATAGATTATTATTAGAACAAAGTGCGTGGGGCGCGCAAGCAAGAGTACAGATGGTTGCACAACAGCAATTGCAAATGAAGATTCCTGCATCGGCAGAAGTTATGATGATTAAAGTTTAATTTAGTTTAGTATTATGCGCGACCGGGTCGAATATGAAGGGCGATTATTAATTTTAGTTATAGTCTTGCTCATAGCTGTTTTAGGATTAATTGGCCGGATTTTTTATTTGGGTTTTATCAGACACGATTTTTTATTAGATCAAAGCAACATTCGTAGTGTTCGTGAAGTCAGTATCCCTGCACACCGTGGCATTATTACCGATCGTAATGGCGAACCATTAGCGATTAGTATTGCGGCAGCATCAGTTTGGGTGAATCCTAAATTATTTAATGCCACAGCTTCACAAGAAAAAGAGTTAGCACAGTTATTAAAAGTGCCGATAAAAACCATTAAGCAAAAAATCGCTGCTCAAAAGCAACGTGAATTTATTTATCTTAAGCGCGCGCTCCCATTAGAACAAACTAATAAGATTATGGCTTTATGTATTCCAGGAGTTTTCTTAGAGAAGGGATATAAGCGTTATTATCCGGAAGCGGATGCGGCAGCGCAAGTGGTTGGTTTTACGAATATAGATGATCATGGTCAAGAGGGTATAGAGTTAGCATACGATTCATGGTTGCGTGGAGTTCCGGGAAAAACTAGAGTAGTTAAAGATCGCATGGGTAATACAATTACTAGTTTGGGTGTGATTGCCGAGCCGCAACAAGGAAGGAATTTGACTCTTAGTATTGATAGGAGAATTCAATATTTGGCCCATAATGAATTAAAAAATACTATTGAAAAATACCATGCTGAATCTGGATCGGTTGTAGTGCTTGCAGTCAAGACCGGAGAAATATTGGCTATGGTGAATATGCCAAGTTACAATCCCAATAACCGTGTTGGGGTGGCTACTAGTAGGTTACGCAATCGTGCAGTCACAGATGTATTTGAGTTAGGATCAACGATTAAGGCATTTACTATTGCCAATGCTTTGGATAGCGGAAAATATAAAGTTAACTCTTTGATTGATACCAATCCTGGGGTGCTCAAGGTGGGAGGAAATTTTATCTATGATGATGGCCATAGAAATAATGGGCTACTCACAGTAAATGGGGTATTAAAAAAATCAAGTAATATCGGTGTGGCTAAAATGACCTTGTCGCTTCCTACTGATAGCTTATTAAATTTGTTGCGTAAGGTTGGTTTTGGTCAAAGTACTCAAAGTGGATTCCCAGGAGAAGCGTCTGGTGTTTTGCCAGATAACTTAAAAGGAAGACCATTTGTTTTAGCTACATTATCTTTTGGTTATAGTATTTCAGTGACGTTATTACAGCTTGTTAGAGCGCATGCTGTTATTGCTGATGGTGGGTTACTCCGGCCAGTTACATTTTTAAAAACAGATCAAGTGGTTTCTGGTAGACAGGTTTTATCAGCAAAAGTAAGTAGACAAATTATGGATATGTTGGAATCGGTATTAGATATTGGTGGTACTGGTAGACGTGCAAAAATCCCAGGATATAAGGTTGCTGGAAAAACAGGGACTTCGCATATTTCATCACCATCAGGGGGGTATTATAAGGACAGATATTTTTCAAATTTTATTGGTATTGCTCCAGCTTCTGATCCCCAATTAATTGTTGGAGTTATAGTTAAAAATCCTAAAGGATTAAGGTATCACGGTAGTCAAGTTGCAGCACCAGCGTTTACTAATATCATGAATGGTGCGTTAAGAATTTTAAACATCCCGTTAGATGATGCTGATAGTATATAAAAAAGTTGTCATTGCGAGTCATTGACTATTGTTTGTAGCGGATTATAAATTAAGATGTAAAGAAATTGTGGCTTAAAAACACTAAAAATACAGAAGGTAATTATGCAGTTGGCAGGAGAAAAAATCAAATTAAGCAATCTTTTGCTAGATGTTGTAGATGTGGATTCCAAGCAAGATTGTTTGGTCACAGGTCTTGCTATTGATAGTCGTATTATTAGAAGTGGTGATCTGTTTTTTGCTATGGTTGGTGCGACTGTTGATGGGCGTAATTTTATCATTGAAGCGATAAATAAAGGTGCAGCGGCTATCCTTTGTGAAGATAGTTTGCCAAAAATTACATTACCAACAAATATTCCAATCATAGTAGTTCCTGATTTAAAACTAAAAGCCGGTTTGATTGCGGCAAAATTTTATGATTATCCATCCCGTAAATTAACTATGATTGGGGTCACAGGTACCAATGGTAAGACTTCAATTACGCAATATATCGCTACTATTTCGACTAATCTGGGTAATCCTTGTGGAGTTATTGGTACTGTTGGCATAGGCTTTCCCGGGAAATTAGAAGCTACAGTTAATACTACGCCTGATCCGGTTACGTTACAGGGGTGGTTGTTTGAGTTGCATAAGACTGGAGCAAAAGCCGTGGCAGTGGAGGTGTCATCGCAAGGTTTAGATGTTGGGAGAGTTAATGGTATTGATTTTACAATTGCGGTTTTTACTAATTTAACCCATGAGCACCTAGATTATCATGGTACCATGGCAAATTATGGCGAAGCAAAAAAAGCTTTATTTTTGCAAAATAAATTAAAGCATGCGGTTATTAATGCTGATGATGAGTTTGGTCGTGGTTTAATTAAAGAATTAAAAACCCATCTTGATGTTTATGCCTATACTATTTCTGACGTATCATTTTCTGATATCCCCTCAATTAAAGCGCAAGATGTTGAATTTAAGTCGCATACAATGTTAGCCAATGTTTCTACTCCTTGGGGTAATGGTTTATTAAGCAGTAAACTTTTGGGGAGGTTTAACCTTAGTAATTTGTTAGCGGTCCTTGGGGTTTTGGGGATAATGAAGATTAATATTAACGATGCTTTGGAAAAAATCGCAGATCTTGAGGCGGTTAGTGGCAGGATGCAGGTTTTTGGCGGCAGTCATAAAAAACCTCTAGTGGTTGTCGACTTTTCGCATACCCCAGATGCTTTAGAAAAAGCTTTGGTGAGTCTTAGAGAGTACTGCAGTGGTGCTTTATGGTGTGTTTTTGGTTGTGGTGGAGATCGTGATCGCAGCAAACGTCCATTGATGGGAGAGATAGCAGAGCGTTATAGTGACCATGTAGTTATTACTAATGATAATCCACGGACTGAAAGTCAGGAGCAGATCGTTGCTAATATTTCGCAAGGGCTTTTATGTCCTTGGGCAGTAGAAGTGGAGTATGATCGTATGACAGCTATTGAATATGCTATTAATGCTGCTCAAGCAAACGATGTAATTTTGATTTCGGGTAAAGGGCATGAGGATTATCAAATTATAGGTAAAGAAAAAGTGCCATTTAGTGATCAAAAGGTAGTGGTAAGGGCCTTAAGTTCCAAAGTGACATGAATTGAATATAATGATAATTAAATTTTGAGAAAATATTATGTTTATTAAACTTGAAAACTTAAGGTTTCATTATAAGGTTAGTGGTAGCGGTGATCCTGTTATTTTGCTTCCTGGTTGGGGGCGTAATATCGACTATTTTGCTCAGCTAGGGGAGAATCTTGCGAAAAAATTTACTGTTTATGCTCTAGATTTGCCAGGATTTGGTTTAAGCACTGCCCCAGAGAAGGTTTGGGGTAGTCCAGAATACGCTAATTTGCTGAATCGCTTTATTGATGAGTTGCAAATTACTAATCCTATTTTGCTTGGGCACTCTTTTGGGGGAAAAGTAGCGATTTGTTTGGCAGCTAATGATTCGGTTCAGATACAGAAAGTTATTTTGATTGATAGTTCCGGCATTCAGATTCCTAAGGAATTTAAGACTAAAATCAGGATTTATTTTT
>JAHIYS010000075.1 GCA_018814965.1 Gammaproteobacteria bacterium | reverse complement strand
TTTGATACCGTTTGAAAAGTTTTTTTTGCTGAGACCATCCATGAAAAGTAAATTACTACTGTAAAAATAAGAGCATAAAAATACGATGTTTTAATTGCTGGAATTATAATGTATAGGTTGGATATTATTGCCGCAGTGTGGTCATATATATAACCGTATCCAAAAAACAATAATATACTCATGAAAACAGTAAAAAGGAATCTATCAGTAGGCTTTTTAAATATCTTTATGATAATAAAAGTAGATATACTCAAACCCAGAAGCACAAATGCAATAACTGCAAGACTGTAATCAAATGTTATCTTAGAAATATTGGAGCCTAGATAATTAATAAATGGCCAGAAAAAAATAAAAAATATATATATCATATAGAGATCCACAAATAGTTTTGTTCAAATACCCATGCCTTCAGACAGACTGTTAGTGTTTTTTATAAAACTTTAATTCATTATGGTCCGATATCTTGGCGAAGGGAGATTCCCTCGCAACAGAGCAAGCTTTAATTGCTCTCACAAAAGATCGGATTGGCTTAAAAAGCTGTTGCACTCGTGCCACATTGTGGTCATTAGCACCTTTGGTACCCCTAGGCACCTTGAACGCGCCTACTATTGCAAAATCCGTGACGACATTAGCACCATAATTTTTAGAACTTTCAAATTATCTTACATTATGATCTATGCCAATATCATTTTTTTCATCAAACAAAACATAAGCAAATATACCATCACCACAACCTAAATCAAGCATTGGATGTTCAAGCGTTTTTGAAGATAATATCTGGCATTCCAAAGTCTGTTCAATTGCTGACGGCAAAGGCTTTTTTAAAAAATCCTTTCTGAAGTTCATTTTACTCTTTAGTTTTAGAAACACACTTTTCTTAACCAGCTGAAGTATATTGCTGTATCAATTATCATTTCTTATCCAATAAAAGATTTATACTCAGGCACCATCTTAAATAATAGCGCCTTAAATCCATCTTCCCCTTCATTGGCAATGCACATTTGCTCAAACTGCTCAATATAACGAGCAATCTCCTGCCAATCTAATAGTTGATATCGTGCCTGTTTAATTTTTATATGAGCAGTAGGCAATAACTCCTCAGAACCGTAAAATAACTCCTCATATAATTTCTCACCTGGACGCAAACCAACGTAAGTAATCTTTACATCTTCTCCTAGTTTCTTGCCAGAAAGATAAATCATCTGCTCGGCTAAATCTTTAATTTTTATGGGCTCGCCCATATCAAGCACAAATATTTCGCCACTCTTACCCAATACGGTAGCCTGTAGGATCAATTGTGTTGCCTCAGGTATGGTCATAAAATATCTTGTGACCTCTGGATGAGTAACTGTTATATCTTTGCCTGCAGCCAACTGTGCTCTAAATAAAGGGATAACGCTTCCTGCTGAACCCAGAACATTACCAAAACGCACTGTAACAAAATGTGTAGGACCACGACCATTAAAGTTTTGACAGATTATCTCTGCTGCCCTCTTAGTCGCACCCATAATATTGGCTGGATTTACAGCTTTGTCGGTAGAGATTAAAACAAAAGTTGCAACGTTATTATCCGCAGAAGCTTTAGCGATATTATATGTTCCCAAAATATTATTTCTTATAGCTGAACGCGCTTGATGCTCTAAAAGCGGCACATGCTTATAGGCTGCCGCATGAAAAACAATATCGGGTTTATACTGCTTCATAATATTTTGAATAGCCACATCATCAAACACATCGGTTAAACAAGAAACCAGATGCATCTCAGGCAATCTTTCACGTAACTCTTTATCAATGGTATATAAATTAAATTCACTATTATCAACGATCACTAACATTGCTGGGGCTAAATAGGCAATCTGCCTGCATAATTCAGAACCAATTGATCCACCACCACCACTAACAACAATTTTCTTACCATTTATTATCTTAGCGATCCCTTGCCAATCTAAAGACACTGTATCGCGACCAAGCAAATCTTCGACTGAAACCTCACGCAAAGTATTAATCGTAATATTGCCACCAACTAGATCATTTAAACTAGGCACAGTACGGGATTCAACATTGGCCTCTTTACAACAATCAACGACCTTACGAACAATCTCTGTTTTTGCCGATGGCATCGCAATGATTACTAATTCTATATCATATTTATCAATAAGCTCCGAAATATTACCCAAACCACTTATAACTCTAATACCCTGCAACTCACAGCCATTTTTTGCTGGATCATCATCCACAATCACCACGACATTATAAGCATTTAACCCAGAACTTTTAGCAAATTCTCGCAATAACAGATCAGCTGCTTGGCCAGCACCAACTAGTAGGGTTCTTTTCCCAGTTTTAAAATTACCGTGATAGTAATTTTTAAACCATCGATATAGCAGCCTTGTTCCACCCAAAAAACTAACTAACAACCATGCATAAATAGGCATGATAGAACGAGGAATACTAAAAGGGACAAAAAATAAACCGACCAAAGATATGGCAACACCAATTGAAACCACCTTTAAAATACGGATAAAATCAGGAAGTGACGCGAATTTCCAAATGCCACGATATAAACCGAAAAACCAAAATACTAAAACCTGGATTACCATTAAAAATGGCAACAAATAAGCAGCATGCGATAACTCACCTGGTGGAATTAGACCCAAATTAAAACGGAGCCAATAAGCGCCGTACCAAGATATAGGGATAACAAGCAAATCAACAAACACTGTAATTAAACGCGGTCTAAAAACTATAAAGAATTTCTTCATATACACCCTATCGCAAATACATCGGTTGTGACTTCTCAATCATCAAATAACATGCTGCTAGTATAATTATGACTCCAACTAATGCAAGCAACATATGCTGTGGGAAATAAAATGATAAAAATGCAGCACAAGCTAAAATTATGTTAATAGCTATAACCCACAACAGAATCTTTCTATGCGACCATTCTTGCAACTGCAATCTCTGATAGGCATGTAACCGATGAGCTTGATACCACTTATCACCGTTAATTAACCGACGTATTAGTGTTACAGTTGTATCAAACCAAAACACCCCATACAACATTATCCAAAGAAAAACTGAAACATTATATTTTCTTTCACCAATTATCGCAAACAACATCACCAAAAACCCAAGCAGAGCACTACCAACATCCCCCATAAAAATTTTTGCCGGCGGTTTATTCCAGAATAAAAATCCCAATATTATAGCCATCATAGACCAAATGATAATAGCTAGCTCAATCCCACCAGCACACCAAATAAAATATCCACCAAATCCAAAAACAAATAATGCCTCAATGGCAGCAATACCATCAATACCATCCATAAAGTTATATAAATTTGTAGACCACAATAGCGCAAGGACCATAAAAACATATCCAAACCAACCCCAATCTATTGTGATAATGCCTAAATCAAGTTTAGGAAATCCACCTAGAACCGCCAAAACATAAATAGCGGCTATTAGTTGCGCTAAAAACCTAAACCGCGCTGGTATATTGTATTTATCGTCAAAAAAACCTACAAAACTAATGAGAAAAACTGGGGGAAGAAATAGGATCAAATATGATGCTTCTATAAAATTAATAAAATAAGAAATCAATAAAAATCCAACCCACAAAATAGGAAATACTACACCACCACCACGCGGAACCGGAATTGAGTGCGATGAGCGCTGATTAGGAAGATCAAGGATGTTTTTCTTTATAGCATAGGAGCGATATATTCCAATAGAAATATAAGACAAGACAGATAGTAAAATTAAAAATACCCCTATTAACATGATTGTTCCTTTTTATACCACTCTACAGCTTCTTTTAAACCGTCATCTAAAGTCTGAACAGGTTTCCAACCCAGTAAAGTCTTGGCTTTGGTAATATCTATTTGGAGCGGCGCGCATAGTCGCTCAACAATATCTTTTTTCCCTAACAATAAACCTAAAACATATAATAGTTTTGACGGGATAGGCAGCAATAATGGGCGTTTACCAAATAATTTAATCAGCTTAAAAAACAAATTCTTGGTACTGACATCATTATCATCAGAAATTAAAAAAGTTTCATTAGCTGCTTTTGGATGCTCAATACAACAAATTATAAAATCAACCAAATTATTAACACTAATCATACTACGCTTATTATTAAGCAATCCAGCTGGCAATGGCAATCCTGTTTTCGTTAATTTAAGCAAACTTAAAAAATTAGCCTTAACCTTGGGACCATATACTAATGGCGGCCGGATTATTACTATTTCCATATCATTTTTATTCGCTACATCATTTAAATACTCCTCAGCCTCTAGCTTAGAAATAGCATAGGAAGATGGGGGCTTGGGATTATCATTTTCGTCAAAAGGATGATTCGAAGATTCAGAACCAAGAACATGCAAACTGCTTACAAAAATAAATCGCTTCACATTGGCCGCTACAGCTGCCTCTACTAGTTGTTTAGTCCATTCAACATTAGCTTTACGAAAAGCACTTAATGGATCAGGATCCGTATCATTCATAACATGAACCCGAGCTGCAAGATGGATAACCACATCAACATTCTGCATCGCATCAGTTAAGTTAAGATCTGATTGTAATGAATCAAAAGCAAAAACTTCACAATTACCACCTAAAGACAGATTTGAGGCATCATATTGCGAACTTGTAACAACTATAAT
>JAHIYS010000074.1 GCA_018814965.1 Gammaproteobacteria bacterium | reverse complement strand
ACACTCCTCGCAATGACAGCTTTTTATACTAAATTACTTATCTATATGCATGAAAAATATTTTACGTCATTGCGTGGAGCAATAACTATTTTTTATCATATTCTCCAAAAAATAATCCATAATAACCAATTCGCTTAAAACCCAAATTCTCATATACCTTAATTGCTGCACAATTATCTTCGTCAGTAACAAGTATAGCTTGGGTGATATTTTTATACGTTTTTCCGTCTAACAATAAATTATATACACACTCCGTCGCCAAGCCTTGCCCTCTCATACCAGGGATAGTATAGACACCACCAATCTGGACACTTCCAGCAACATTTGCGGTATGACATGAGGTAGACACCAAAAAACCATCAACAAATAATCCATACCAAGAATTAGTTGCAAATTCTTTTAGCACTCTCTTCTGCCTCGCATCCTCGCCCTCATTCTGCCCTAAACCACTCTCTTTCAAAAACGCTTTATTTAATTTATCCCACTCATCATAATCAGAAGCATTTAGAATCTGGACCTTATGAGAAGATTTATAATCAACGAGATCACTCAACATCAACTGAAACAATATTTCTCGATCTCTAAATTTTTCTTTTAAATCAGGCATACATACTTTTACATAATCCCAGATCGGTTTTGTTATTTCCCAATTACCCACAACACCCTTTAAAGGAATATCGCTTTTAATGCACTCATCAACAATAATTCTTGAGTAATCGGTAGCGCGATCGGTTTGCACTAGTAAATTACCAATTTTTGTTAAAGCGAATACCCCGACAACTTTGTTATCTTTTACTAAACACTTAAAATCAGCAGAATAGGTATCATCGGTTAGTTTGATACCAAAATTTTTTAGATTTGCGAGAAGTAGCAAAGAGGTTTCTTTATATTGATTGAGCAGCGCATATGCTTGGTTTTCAAATTTCTTATCCCACAAAACCATTTCAATCTGATTATTCATAAAACCTCGCTAAACATCCATTTAACATGCAACGACAAAAAACGCAGGCTAAAGCCTGCGACTACCGAAAACCCTGGCCACCAATATAAATGCGCGGTAGGCGCAAGCTTTAGCTTGCGTGTTACAATCGCAGGTTAAAGCCTACGGTTACCTAGCTTGCTTTTATTAAAAGCCCCCTCGCCAAACACTCATTTAACGCCCAACGGGTATCATCCATAATTTTAGGCTGACTATTAAGCACCTCTTGTACACTATCAAAATATCTTACCTCACCCTCATAACAGCCAGTGATCGTGCCGTCTTTATCATGCCAGAAATAAACATGGATCAGTTCAGTGTATCCCGTAACTTCCTCAGTAACAGCTCCAAGACTAACTACATCCAACTCTTTAACTTCTGCCCCTAATTCTTCATTTAACTCGCGAATCAATGCCTGCATTGGGGTTTCATCTTTTTCTATCTGGCCACCAAAAGATGACAGATACCCACCGAACCGGGTCCAGTTATCACCCCTCTTTTGTAAAATAATTTTGTGATCTTTAGTCAAAACGATACAATCAACACCATAAAACTTGTAGGTATTTTTATTAACTTCATCTGAATTAACTAAGTGTATAGTTTCACCAATAGCCATGATCTAAACCCTCAAAAAAGATAAAAATATAATTTTGATAATCATTATTATCGCATTTTTTAGAAGTTAAATGCTATTATTTTTTAAATTGCTCGCCATTCATCATTAGCTGCATATTTGTAAGCAGCGTAGCAATCAACTTATCTTCGCCTGGAGGCATCTTGCAGCCCTAAAATAGCATGAATTAAATCTATACATAACGAATCAATTGCATGTTCCTTGTGATTCATTAGGACATGCTCTAACATTCCGTACCGATCATCTTGGTTTAATCCTAAAAGCTTAAGATATTTTTCATTCTTATCTCCACCATTTTCGTAAAGCTCATTCAAAGACTCCCTACAGCTATTTATTATCTCTAGCCTCTTTTCCATGTTCACGCATTGTGGTTTACCACCCATGATCTGCAATGTTTCCCAAAAATTGGCTTGATCATCTAACTCAAAATCTTTTCGTAAAAAGACAGGGCCGTATACATCTCTGGTAATAAAACCATCTCTCGCCCCAATAACATCCTGCCACGCTATTCCAATTGGAACAGCTACCTCCTTCTCATAGGTACCACGCACACTCTTACCTTCAATAAAAAATGGCAACTCGACCCCTCCATTTATGGATAAAAGATATGAATTAGCTCCAAAATTTCTGGTTACTCCTAACTCTTCTGAAGTAGAAATATATGCATTACTCATCGGGTCGGGACTAAAAGTTTT
>JAHIYS010000073.1 GCA_018814965.1 Gammaproteobacteria bacterium | reverse complement strand
TTGCCAGAAAAAATGAAACAAATAAAGTATTTATATTATAAAGGGTTCACCACCGACCACATAAAAAGACTTTTTAAATATGACAACTTATAAAACCTCTGACGAAATTAGGCGTGCTTTTGTAGATTATTTTGCTCGCCACAACCATAAAGTTGTTGCAAGCTCCTCTTTAATTCCAATAGATGATCCAACTTTGTTTTTTACTAACGCTGGCATGATCCAATTTAAAAATACTTTTTTGGGAAAAGAAAAGCGCAAATATACTCGCGCGGTTAGCGTACAACGGTGTTTACGCGCAAGTGGCAAACATAATGACCTTGAAAATGTTGGCTACACTACACGTCATCATACTTTTTTTGAAATGCTAGGAAACTTTAGTTTCGGCTATTATTTTAAACAAGAAGCGATCCACTACGCATGGGATTTTTTAACTAAAGAGCTTGGCATCGACCCCAAAAAATTATGGATAACCATACATCATAAAGACAAAGAAACAGAAAAGTTATGGCAAAAAGAGTTTGAAAAAACCAACTCATCAGCTCAAGGCTTAAGCTATTGCGATGATAAAGACAATTTTTGGTCAATGGGCGAAATAGGGCCATGTGGCTACTGCAGTGAAATTTTTTATGATCATGGTGAAAAATTTGCAGGAGACCCCCCAGGAGGTAAAAACGAAGGGGAGCGTTATGTTGAGATCTGGAATTTGGTCTTCATGCAGTTTGACCGTGATGCTAAAGGCAATTTGATACCGCTACCCAAACCATCTATAGATACTGGTATGGGTCTGGAAAGAATTGCTGCCGTTATGCAAAATGTCCATGATAACTACAAAACAGATACTTTCGTTAAACTGCATAGTAACCTAGTTGATATTTTAGTTAATAAGCTCAATATCTTTGCAGATGAACACCTAATGTCTGAATCTTTCGAAGCAAAAATAGCCTCCAGGGTCGTATCGGATCATATTCGTGCCGCAGTTTTTTTAATAGCCGATGGAGTTTTACCCTCTAATGAAAAATCAGGATATGTATTACGTAGTATTATTCGCCGCGCAGTTTATTACTTATATCGGCTTGGCGTAAGAAAACCAGCATTTTTTCAATTGGTTGGACCATTGATTGCTTTATTAAGCGATGCCTATCCCCAGATGCAGTTAGGAAAAATGCAAAATCAAATAGAGATCACTATTGAACAAGAGGAGATTAAATTTTTAGATACTCTAGATCGCGGTTTAAAAATTTTAGAACAAGAGATCTCAAAACTACGCGGTAAAACTATACCTGGAGATATAGCCTTCACCCTCCATGATACCTATGGTCTACCGATAATACTCACTTCTGAAATCGCACGCGAACGCAGCCTTAGCATAGATCAAATTGGCTTTGAAAAAGAGATGGAAAAACAACGGGAAACCTCCCGCGCTGCAAGTAAATTTGAGACTCCAGACAATATGAAGTTAGAAATAGACCTAGAAACTACTGAATTTATTGGTTACACCCAAAATACCTGTAACTCCAAAATATACGGTATCTTCAAAAAAGATGGGGCACCAGCAAAAAACCTTAATACAGGTGACGAGGGGATAATTGTATTAGAAAAAACCCCATTTTACGCAGAATCTGGGGGACAAATTGGTGACACCGGTGAAATTTATTCACACAAAGGTAATTTTATAGTTCAAGATACTCAAAAATATGGCCATATCTATATCCACTTAGGTTATATGGCATCGGGTTCTTTAGATATAAATGAAGGAATTACTGCAGAAATAGATGCAAAGAAGCGACAAATGACCTGCCTGAATCACTCGACAACCCACTTATTACACAATAGTTTACGCTTGGTTTTGGGTGAGCATGCTGTACAACGTGGATCATCCGTAGATAGCACTCGATTACGTTTCGATTTCACCAACACCAATCCATTAACCAAAGAAGAATTACGTGAAATTGAATACCTGGTTAACTCCAAAATACGCGCTGTCTTAGAAGTAAAAACGGCAGTTAAGTCCATTGAAGAGGCAAAAAATGATGGTGCATTTGCCCTTTTTGGTGAAAAATATGGGGAAAAGGTACGTGTTGTTACTATGGGAGACTTCTCTAAAGAACTATGCGGAGGCACCCACGTTAATAATACAGGTGAGATTGGTCTATTTAAGATCACAAATGAGATCGGCATTGCAGCAGGGATGCGTCGTATTGAGGCAGCAACTGGAAATAATGCTCTGATTTGGGTAGATAAAATAGAAACAGAATTAAAAAAATCTGCCCAAGAATTGGGGGTTGGATTGGATCAAGTTGTTGATAAAATTGAACAAATTTCAAAAGAAAACCGCGCCAGGGATAAAGAACTTTCCCGCCTACAAAGCGAGGTCACAACAAATAAGAGTAAAGATCTAGCCAGTCAAGCAATAAATATCAACGGGGTTTCAGTCTTATCAACTAAACTAAATAATGTAGATAGTAAGGTTTTACGCCAAACAGTAGATGCTTTAAAACAAAAATTAGGATCTGCTATAGTTGTTGTAGCCACAACCAGCCTAAATAAGGTACAATTGACCGTAGGAGTTACGAAAGATTTAATAAGCAAGATTAAAGCTAATGAGTTACTGCAGCATATAACCGACCAAATAGATGGGAGCGGGGGTGGCAGAGAAGATATGGCACAAGGAGGTGGCAATAATGTCACAGCTCTTCAGACAGCGTTGGATTCTGTTCTTCCTTGGGCAAAAAATAAATTATAAAAAAATTAGTTCATTTAATAATTCCTTAATAATTGTATTATAGAATTAAAAATGTATGTACTCAGGTGAATTTAAAAAATGGAAAATAATATGGAGAATTTAAGATGTTAATATTAACAAGAAGGATTGGAGAATCTCTAATCATTGGGGATCAGATAACGATAACGGTATTAAACATTAAAGGCAATCAAGTCCGTTTAGGCATTGATGCTCCTAAGGATGTCTCTGTTCACCGTGAAGAAGTGTATCAACGAATCCAAGAAGAAAAACATAAACAGCCTCAATCGCTAGAAGAAGAAACAGAACAACAATAAATTTTATTTTTAAATCTTCTGGTTATATTGATTTTG
>JAHIYS010000072.1 GCA_018814965.1 Gammaproteobacteria bacterium | reverse complement strand
GTAAGTTTGATATCAGAGATTATTGTCTTAACAATATAATTATATAGATTGGATATCTGTGCTTTAGGAACTTCAATCTTGGCAAACTCTTCGGCAGGTCCTGGATTTTGATTATGATCTGTAGTGTGTTCTACAATCTCACCCATAGGATTAAACAGGGTTATTTCTTGATCAGGGTTGTTAAGGTTTTTTTCAGGGATGATATTATTTTGTGGATATAAGGTATCCCAATTATCATCGTAGCTTGAAGGAGCCATGATCTCTAAGGCGTTAATAAGGAACCTGCCAGTTTTCTTGATTGTCCAAAAACTGGATTTAATCACTGTTTTGCCAGTCCACCCAATGGTTTTAATGCCTAATTTTAAGGTGTTTTTAGCGGTGGTATTTATGGCTTCGTGAATCTTGGTATCAATTTTATCAAAAGTGTTTTCTTTAGGATCATTGTCGCAGCAATCTTTTGTAAATAAATTATTGATGGTTTTTTTGCTGGTCCAAGTAGCGGCTTTATATCCATATTTAATGGCTGTTTTGCCAACCAAAGTAGTGGCCCCAGCAATTTTATATGCCATTTTACCGGTGTTTTTAATGGTTCTAGCAGTGTTATAAAAAGAGTCTTTTATTTCGCTAGTTCCATCGGTGATATTTTGGGGTATCTCGTAGATCGCATCGATAGCTTCATTAGCTTTATCATGAGCTTTGTTAGCGAAGAATTTACCAGTAGCACTAGCGGTTTTTTTGGTTATGTACCATGCTGCTTTCGATGAGTATTTTGCAACAGGTTTGCCTATACTATAGGCTATTTTGCTGCCGAACTTTGTAGCTTTATAAGCTACATTGGCAGTATTTTTAATAGTATTAGCGGTACCAACAAATGAATCGGATATCTCATGCGCTTCATCGGCGATATTTTGAGGTATCTCGTAGATCGCATCGGTAGCTTCATTAGCTTTATAATAAGCTTTGTTAGCGATAAAGTTACCAGAGGTGGTTGCTATTTTTTTTGTAACATTCCAGGCAGCTTTTGATGAATATTTTACTATCGGTTTACCGATCCAAACAGCGGTTTTAACAATTGGTTTGGCAATTTTATAGGTTGTTTTTCCAGCCCAGCCAACAGTTTTCGCAGTGTTATAAAAAGAGTCTTTTATTTCGCCAGCTCCATCGACGATATTTTGAGGGATTTCAGAGATGGTTTCGATAGCCTCATTAGCTTTATCACGGGCTTTAGTGGTGACAAAGTTACCAGAGGTGGTTGCTATTTTTTTTGTAACATTCCAGGCAGCTTTTGATGAATATTCTACTACCGGTTTGCCTATCCTAACAGCGGTTTCAACAATTGGTTTAGCAATTTTATAAGCTGTTTTGCCAGCCCAGCTAACAGTTTTTGCGGTATCACAAAAAGAGTCTTTTATTTCGCCAGCTGTATCAGCGATATTTTGAGGTATCTCAGAGATAGTTTCGATAGCTTCATTAGCTTTATCGCAGGCTTTGTCAGATATGTAGTCACCAACATAACTTGCGGCCTTATCTGTGCCCTTTTCTGCAGTGAAAAGGACTCCGTCCGTGAGAGTGTTTTTGGTTGCGTCTATAGCAGCAGAGCCAATGATTTTGGATGCGCCATCCATGACTGAAACGATTTTTTTTGCTAATTTTTTTACTGTGCTAGGAATGGGGATTATAATATTCGGAGTAGGAGGATATGAATCGCTAGAACCACTTATTGCAGAGGTGCCAGGAGTAAAAATTACTCCATTATTATTGCCGCTTGTAGTCTGATTTTGTGAGTATAGATCTGGAATGACTACGCTGGTCTCATTTTCATTATGGATGTATTTGATTTCTATGTATTCGTTCCTTGTTGTATTACCAATGCTAGCGTCATTATCTGTGACAGATGTTGATTGCGTATGATTTGAAGCACCATTCAAATCTTCTATCTGAGGATAAGTTGGCGGAATAAATGTAGTTTTTTCATTGTTGCTAGATTTAAACGATTCAATTTCTTCAACAATATCAGCCATTGGATTATATGGAGTGGTTTCTTGAGCAGTGCTGATAGGTTTTTTTATGCTTTGTTCTTTAGGTGCTGATGAATCTTGGGTAGCAGAGTTTTCATCATTGATTTTTTTATCTGCTTCTTTTTCATTTTTGCGATTTTGTACCCTAGCTCTATAACTATGGCGTACATAGGTTTTAGGATTTTCAGCGCTGGTTGGTACCAAGAAATTGTTTATATAATCTGTATTGGTTTCGGTATCTTTTTTCCCATTAGCAAGATAATTGTTTTCGACCGTTGGGAAATTGTTTGGATTATCTTGATTGCTTTTATTCTCTAGCATTTCTAAGATTTCATCTATAGCTTCTAAGACTTCAGGTGGAAATGACTCAAGATTTCTTTTGATATCATCTTGTTCGTTTTGCTCATTGGCTGAAGAATCATCAGGTGATGTTGTGTCCTGCTCTTTATCAGTAGCTCCTGTTTCGTTGCTATTTTCTTCCGGTAAAGTAGAGTCTTTGTCTTGTTCATAGAGATAGCTGTAGCCTTTGAGATCATCATAAATTATGCCATAAAGTGTTCTATCTGTTTTGACGTATGATTGTGACACTAGATCAACATCTCGGCGTACAAGGTCGACCATATGGCGCGCAACTCCATCTAGATCGCTATTTTTACCAGGCATTGCTCCTATTCTAAAGTTGGCGCTTAAGTACCAGGTTGTTCCGCGAGGTTTGTCTCTTTGTACTCCAGCTTCTAATCCTAGTTTGTCGAATATTCCTAGAATTTTTTTCCCATTTTCTAAAGCGAAG
>JAHIYS010000071.1 GCA_018814965.1 Gammaproteobacteria bacterium | reverse complement strand
GTGGTTGGTTGATTCTGCTTTACTAAAGCTAGTTAATTTGTTTACTAAATAATAGAAATTTATGAATACTGAATCTGAAGCTAAAGTGGCAAACGAAAAAGCATCCAACATTAAATGGTATATTGTGCATTCTTATTCCGGAAAAGAGACGGCGGTTATGGATATCCTTAGAGAAAGGATAAGGTTGCACCAGATGGAAGATATGTTTGGTGAAATTATTGTCCCGACCGAAGAGGTTGTAGAGATGCGTGGCGGGCAAAAATGTAGAAGTAAGCGCAAATTTTTTCCAGGATACGTTTTGGTGCAAATGGAGATGAATGACCAAAGCTGGCATTTGGTAAAAAGTGTGCCATGGGTTATGGGTTTTATCGGTGGTACCAGCAATAAGCCGGCACCGGTATCTAATAAAGAGATTGATGATATTTTGCATCGGGTACAAGAGGGAGCTGAAAAACCGCGTCCCAAAATTTTATTTGCACCTGGTGAAGTTGTGCGTATTATTAGCGGTCCATTTGCAGATTTTGATGGTGTAGTTGAAGAAGTGAACTATGAAAAGAGCAGGCTCGTTGTTTCTGTTCTAATTTTTGGGCGTTCAACGCCGGTAGAGTTAGAGTTTACTCAGGTACAAAAAGCTTGATATATCGATAGTAGTTTTTGTGTGTTTAATATATTTATGGGGAGCCTAATAAGCGTTAAAACCCGGGAGATAATATGGCAGTAAAAAAAGCGTCAACTAAGATTAAGTTGCAAGTAAAGGCCGGTGAGGCTAATCCAGCACCACCAATTGGTCCAGCCCTCGGACAGCACGGTGTTAACATCATGGAGTTTTGTAAAGCATTTAATGCGCAAACCCAAAAAGTGGAAAAAGGTCTTCCTTTACCAGTGGTTATTGATGTGTATGCCGATAGAAGTTTTTCTTTCATTATAAAAACCCCTCCAGCGCCAGTGCTAGTATTAAAAGCAGCTGGAGTAGCTAAAGGCAGTCCTACACCTCATAACAAGAAGGTTGGAAAAATTACTTTAGAGCAAGTTGAGGAGATAGCGAAAGTTAAAAATTCTGATCTTACAGCTAAAGATTTAAAGGCAGCTATGCGTACTATTATGGGTACTGCAAGAAGTATGGGAATTGAAGTAGAGGGGGCGGAAAATGTCTAGAATTACTAAACGTCAAAAAGCGATAAATGAGAAAGTTATCATAGGTAAACAATACTCATTAGCAGAAGCTATTGAGTTGTTTAAATCTCTACCACCTCTTAAGTTTAACGAGAGCATTGATGTTAGTGTCAATTTAGGAGTTGATACCACAAAATCTGATCAGACTGTACGTGGAGCGGTAGTATTGCCTCATGGTACTGGACGTAAAGTTAGAGTTGGTGTGTTTGCTGATGGAGATTTTGCTAAGACAGCAAAAGATGCTGGAGCTGAGGTTGTTGGTTTTGAAGATCTAGCAGAAAAAATAAAACAAGGTGTCATGGATTTTGATATTTTAATTGCTACACCAGATGCGATGCGTATTGTAGGTCAGTTGGGGCAAATTTTAGGTCCCCGTGGTTTGATGCCGAATCCTAAAGTTGGAACTGTAACCACCGATGTTGCAACTGCAGTTAAAAATGCTAAAGGTGGTCAAGTGAGTTATCGTGCTGATAAAGGTGGGGTTATCCATTGTGTTATTGGCAAAGTTAGTTTTGAAGGTCTAGCCTTAAGAGATAACTTAGTAACTTTATTGAATGATTTGAGAAGATTAAAGCCAAGTAGTTCCAAGGGTATCTATATTAAAAAGGTTGTTTTATCAAGCACTATGGGCCCTGGATTGCTTATTGATCAAGCAAGTTTTGAGGATAATTTATAATTTATATTGTGTTGTTTCGCTAGATAGTCACGGGAGTTTATAAAAGTATTTGTTTTTGTTAAAAAAAACTGTACCATATTACCCCTTTTGCTTGGTGACTTTTAATGATTGCTAGCGGAAGAAGTTATTTTTGCGGATGAGAGCAGTGTGTTATTAGCTGATCTCTACCGTTAAAGACCGTAGACCCGAGGTTTTAGATG
>JAHIYS010000070.1 GCA_018814965.1 Gammaproteobacteria bacterium | reverse complement strand
TGAGCAGGTATCTGCAACTTGAGGGGTATAGATGATGGGGATCATCTGATCTAGATGGCTTGAGACTAGATTATAAAATAGAGTTTGATTGGCATTATATAGTTCGAATAAAAACAAGCGTTTTTGTTTTAAGTCAGAAAGAGTCTTAAATTGTTGATAGGTCCTTTTCGCTTGTTGGGTTATGGTTTCAACTTTATAAGGTAGTTTTCCGAGCAACTTAAATTGGGACCTTTCGTGTCTTGTAAAAGCGGTCCCTTTATTTAATTTTGAATTGTTTAATAACTGGTCGCCGGTTAAGCATTTAGTTTTATAAAAAATCTTGCTAGGTTTTTTACTCATGTTAGTATCATAACCATAAATCAAGAATATTCACTATTTTTTTGAGGAATCTTATGTTGAATTGTTTTGTATCTAAAGCTGATGGTCGAGTGATACCTATTATACCTGTTTGTTCTGGTGATTTTATTGATTGGTTACATGGCCAGCCGGAGAGAATTAAAAATATTGCTATAAATAATAATTTTGTAGCCAAATCAGGGAAATCTTGTCTGATTCTCGATCAAAATGGTGGGATTGAGCAAGTATTACTTGGTTTGAAAAATAAAGAGGATTTTTTGTCGTTTGGTGCTTTGCCAGAATTGTTGCCAGCTGCCTGTTATGAAATTGCGGCGGAAAATTTTTCTTTAAATCAGTTGGAGCATATGGCAATCGCATGGGGTTTGGGTAGCTACCAATTCAAACAATATAAAGATCTTAAAGATTTCGGTGCTAAACTTTTATATAAAGATGGTTATAATGCTGAGAGAATAAATAGTGTTGTTTCTTCTACCTTTTGGGTACGTGATCTAATCAATATTCCTGCTGGTGATATGTATCCAGAAAAGTTAGCAGAAATTGCTTCTAATTTAGCCAGCGAGTTCAAGGCCGAATTAAATCTAATTACGGGGGAAGAGTTAGTGGATAATTTTCCCGCTGTTTATGCGGTTGGAAAAGGTAGTGATAGACAGCCAGTATTAATAGATTTACGTTATGGTGATTTAGATGCTCCAAAAATTGTTTTGGTAGGTAAGGGGGTATGTTTTGATAGTGGTGGTTTGCAGTTAAAACCCACCCCGAATATAGTACTGCAAAAGAAAGATATGACTGGTGCTGCCCATGCCTTAGGGTTGGCACGAATGATTATGGAGGCAAAGTTACCAGTAAACTTACGCGTGATTATTCCGGCAGTAGAAAATTTGATTTCAGGAAACTCAATAAAACCGGGAGACATCATTAAAACTCGTAAAGGGTTAAGTGTTGAGGTTTTAAATACCGATGCAGAGGGTAGATTGATTTTAGCGGATGCTTTGGCGCTAGCTTCAGAATGGCAGCCAGAGTTAATTCTAAATTTTGCCACTTTGACGGGGGCTGCTAGAATTGCTTTGGGCCCAGATATAACAGCTTTATTTGCTAACACGGATAGCCTTGCAGCGGATATTATAAAGAACATGTCTAGTGAGCAAGAGCCTATTTGGGAAATGCCCTTATACCAAGAATATTTAGATGAACTTAAAAGTAATGTGGCAGATTTTAAAAATATTGTTACTTCTGAGGGGTTTGGAGGGGGAGCTATTATAGCGGCCTTATTTTTACAGCAGTTTGTTGGAAATGGGATTCAGTGGGCTCATTTTGATATGAATGCTTATAATGTAGTGTCAAAGCCAGGTAGGCCTGAGGGTGGTGACGCTTGTTGTTTAAGGGGGTTGTTTAAATATTTTAACAATCGCTTTGCTGATGGTTGCCGAACATAGTTTAAAGGGTTAAGTTATGCTAATTAAGTAGTGCAATTTTATATGAAGGAGGGCTTATATGAAAGATACCGTAACCTGTGATTTTAAGCAGGAGATGTTTTTTGAAGCTGAAGTTGATGGGCATAAAATTGCAATGGATGCTGTCCCAGCGTTTGGAGGAAAAGATCGTGGGCCACGCCCAAAACCGTTGATGTTAGCTGCGTTATGTGGTTGTACCGGAATGGATGTGGTTGCGGTATTGAATAAAATGCGGGTGCCAGTTGCCGGGTTTAAAATCTATGTTGATGGTGGGCTAACTAAAGATCATCCCATGTATTACAACGATATTCATGTTGTATATGAGTTTAGTGGTAAAGACCTGCCTAAAGCCGACGTAGAAAAAGCGGTGAGTTTGTCTCAAGAAAAGTATTGTGGTGTGATAGCGGCCTTAAAGAAAGCTGCTAAAGTCACCTATGAAATAAAGTATGTTTGATGTTTGATAGTAAATGTTAAGCTGGTTATAATGCTAAATCTTTATAAGAAGCGGTTGTAGTTCGTATTAATGTAAGCGGAGATCACATGCAGTTATCAAAAAAGTTCCAAGCGGTATATGACAAGTCAATTTGTATTTATCCTAAAGAAGAAGTTGATGCAGCGCTTGATCGGATGGCAAAAGAAATGAGCGCACGCTTGGGTAATACTGATCCGGTGTTTTTGTGTGTATTAATTGGTGGAATTATTCCTCTTGGTAATTTATTACCACGTTTAGATTTTCAGTTAGAAGTGAATTATATCCATGTATCCAGTTACGGCCTTGAAAATAAAATTGGGGATCTACATTGGAAAGCTGAGCCAACCATTGATCTTTTTGGACGTACCGTTGTAATTGTTGATGATATTTTAGATACTGGTACGACTTTGAGAGCTGCTATTGACTATTGTAAGTTGAAACAAGCTAAAGAGGTTTACACTGCTGTTTTGTTAGATAAAGATAAGCCAAGAAAGCCAGGCGGAGTTGAACAGGCAGATTTTAAGGCTCTATCAGTTGAAGATCTATTCGTTTTTGGTTACGGTTTGGATTACTCTGAGTATCTGCGTAACCTTCCTGGGATTTATGCGGTAAAGCCAGAGGATCTATAAGCATTATTATCCATAAATTTAGATTGCTTTGCCTTCGGCTCGCAATGACGCTTTTTTTTGCCGTCATTGCGAGGAGCAAGCAAAGCTTGCGACGCGGCAATCTGGGAGATCCAATCCATTTTTTTGTTGCGTCGTCAAAAGCTATATTTTTTGTCATACCTGAGAAAGTCGGTATCTAGAAAATTCAGTAAATTAATTTAATCTTCCAAAATAAAATGATTCCTTATTCAAGCAAAGGTAATTTGGTATAATCCGTTGTGATTGCTTCGCCTTCGGCTCACAATGACGATCATTACAAAGCTATTAGTGTTAACCGTAGTTATGGCTGCTCAGCAATGAGGCTCGTTACAAGAGTAGATTTTCAAACCGTCATTGCGAGGAGCAAGCGTAGCGAGCGACGTGGCAATCTATAATTGATGTTTGTTGATATATGTTTTTGCTGAATCTTAAAGCGAATAAAATAAAGTTTCATTCGCAATGATATTTCGGATGTTGTAACATATTGTAATTGGTTCATGATTGTAGAGGTCGTATATCTTTGGAAGATAAATTGGCTACTAAAACCGCAATTATTATAGGAGCTGGACCTGCTGGTTTAACGGCTGCTTATGAACTTTTAACAAAAACCGATATCAAGCCCATCATCTTCGAAGCGGATGATATTGTTGGCGGTATTTCCAAGACTTTAAATTATAAAGGTAATAGGATAGATCTTGGTGGGCATCGTTTCTTTTCTAAATCTCAATTGGTAACCAACTGGTGGTTACAGTTCTTACCTCTGCAGCAAAGTCATAATGAACAAGATGATAATGTGATGTTATCGCGTAATCGTCTTTCTCGGATCTATTTTTTGGGGAAGTTTTTTGATTATCCGATCTCATTAAGTTGGCATACGCTTAAAAATCTTGGATTAGTACGTGTCTGTAGAGTTATTGTTGGTTATATTTTGGCAAAAATTTTTCCTGTTACCCCTGAAAGAAATCTTGAGGATTTTTTTATTAATCGTTTTGGAAAAGAGCTATACAGCACTTTTTTTAAAGATTATACCAAAAAAGTCTGGGGGATCGGTTGTAAGGATATAAGCGCTGATTGGGGTGCGCAACGCGCTCGTAAGTTATCTATCTATAAGACCTTACTTCATGCAGTAAAGAAAAAGTTGGGTTTTAGAAATTTCAATTCCGAAACAAGTCTAACTGAAAGCTTTTTCTATCCTAAGCTTGGCCCTGGACAATTTTGGGAGGCTGTGGCTTCTAGGGTTTTGGAGCTTGGAGGGGAGTTGTATAAAAATTGTGAAGTGGTTAGCCTTGAAAATATTGAGGATAAAATCACTACAGTTTCAGTAAGGCAAAACGGTGAATTAAAAACAGTTATGGCTGATTATGTTTTTTCTAGTATGCCGATTAAAGATCTGTTGTTGGGATTTTCTAATCAAGTGCCCGCGGACGTTTTTCAAGTTGGAACTAATTTACAGTATCGTGATTTTATTACAGTGGGCTTATTAATAAAAAAATTACCTATAGAGTTTTTGGATAATTGGATTTATATCCAAGATCGGGATGTAAAAATGGGAAGGGTTCAGATATTTAATAATTGGAGTCCTTATTTAGTCAAAGATAGCAATACTATTTGGCTTGGGCTTGAATATTTTTGTTTTGAAGGGGATGGGTTTTGGTCGTTGCCTGATGAAAAAATCATTAGTTTAGCCACAAGAGAGCTTAAGAAGATATTTTTGATTGATGAAGCTGAGGTTTTAGATGGGGTGGTAATTAGGGTGCCAAAGGCTTATCCAGTATATTTCGGAGCTTATAATAACTTTAATATTGCGAGGGAATATCTTGATAAATATAGTAATTTATTTTTGATTGGTAGAAATGGAATGCATCGGTATAACAATAT
>JAHIYS010000069.1 GCA_018814965.1 Gammaproteobacteria bacterium | reverse complement strand
TGCGCCTGTTGTTATAGAATAATCAAAAAACGCGTTAGTGGCATCATTTGGATTTCATCCAACCATACCCAGCATTACTAATTATGTTGGAATTAAGCCAAGGTTGCTTGTATGGGCTGTTATCTTGGGAGCATTAATTCCTCTTATTATTTATTTACTATGGGTAATTGCAGTACTGGGAATAGTGCCAATTAGAGGCGCAATGGGTTTTGCTACTTTTTCTAGCCACCCTGATTCTTTAAACTTAATGTTGGGGTCCATTACTACCCTGTTACAAAATCGTTGGGTTAGCTTTTGCATTAATGGGTTCTCCTATATTGCTATGACCACTTCATTTTTAGGAGTTACCCTTGGTCTATTCGACTTTTTAGCTGATGGCTTTAAAAGACCAAATACAGCATCAGGTAGAATTCAAACTGGTCTTATGACCTTTTTACCACCATTGATATTTACTATAATCTACCCTAAAGGATTTGTTTATGCCTTGGGATATGCGGCATTTTTTGCCGCGATACTGGTAATTATCATGCCCGCTTTAATGGCATATAAACTTAGAAAATCAACCACCATAAAATCACCAATTAGGATTCCTGGCGGGAACTGGTTATTAGCGTTGATGATCCTAGCTGGTGTTGCAATTATGGTTATCGAAACCTTGGTTAACTTTCATCTACTACCGATTTTGGGCGCCTAGTAATAGATAATTTAATAGCTGCTGTCTGTATTTGGGCCTGAGTTATTCAACAAGAGACAAAACAATAAAGGTGTCGTCCTGCGGCGAAGACCGCGGGATCCAAGACGCAAGATTTTTAGATTACAACAGCACTATTGTTTTATTGGAGGGGTAAAGCAATAAAATTAAGAGCCGGTTTTTTGGAGTAATTGACCCCAATATCGCATAGACTTGACCCCTTAGAACAAATACTTTAATCTTCAGGATCTGTTTGGAATTAGATGCGGGCGTAGTTTAGTGGTAGAACTGAAGCTTCCCAAGCTTTAGGTATGGGTTCGATTCCCATCGCCCGCTCCAACTTAAAAACTCTAATAATCTGGTTTAGCTCTCTATTGCTCACTTATCTGGTTTAATACTTTGTCGCCTTGTTGAAAAACTCAGGCCTAGAGGAAAATAGTAAAAAGATCCCGATTAGATCAACTGTAATTAAAAACAACATTATGGATCCCGCAGTCTTCGCCACATGACGACAAGTGTTGTGATATATTAAGCCGCGGGTCAACAACCATTAAGATCTACCACCATATTTTTACTCAAAAACAAGTAATTCAAAATTTAGAACCTGGCCCTGCCCCAAAATAACAAGGCGGGTTCCGCCTAAAAATTGATCTAACTACATGCGACAAAGGACTAGGTTTTCCTGCTTTTTTAGACCATCCTTCATCTGTATACTCAAAAAGGGGCGGCCCAACAAAGATCTCTTCTTCTCCTTTTTCTCCTTCTTCTCCTTCTTCACCATCGCCACCTCGTTCCCCATCATCACCATCTTCTTTATAATTCAATATCTCTCCAAAATAGCGATAATCATCTGGATTTTTGCTATTTGGGCTTTTAAAAACTATCCGGATCCCTTCTCCTTTATTACAACTTAACTTCAACTCAGATTCATTGAATATATCAAATTCTTTACTTATAAACTCCCTCCCTTCATATAAAGTAATACATTGTGCGACAACATATAAAAGCTGATACTCATTTTCTATAATAAATCGTTCATGTCCCGGTTTTTTTATCCCTTTTGTCGTCAGGGTCTTACAAAACTCAAATATTGGAGGAGAAATATACGACACTGCTTCATAGTATGATGGGGCACAGGGAATTTCTACTTCTTCTATATAGGTTTTGGCATAGCAATTATTCTGAAAACAAAATACTGAAACCCAGCTAAGAATTAGCATAATAGCTTTATAAACGGTTTTTATCATATTGTTAATTATACGTAACATGATTATAAAAGTATATTTAGAAGAGGCTGTAACTACAAACTTAAAAAATAAATAGGGATAGCTAATAACCCCTAATAATCTACAACCAGTCATAAAAACCTAAAGTTAAATACGCTAGAAAATGCGAATATTTTTAATATATCTAAAACAGAAACTTGACCCCATGGTTTAACCGTTTAGAATCAAGCTAAATGAACGCAATAAAACACATTAAAAGTTTCGTTAAAAGAGAACGTCAATTAGGTATTAATAAACAAAAAATATTTGACGATCTATGGCCTAAATATAGATTAGATATGAATATTGGCCTTATCGCTTTAGAAAAGATCTTTGATCGTAAAGCCTCTTTAATCCTAGAAATAGGTTTTGGTAATGGAGAAACAATCTTTTCTTTAGCACAAAAATATCCCAAACAAGATTTTATTGGGATTGAGGTATATAAACCAGGGGTAGCCTCCCTGCTAGCTTTGCTACATAAGCAACCATTAGATAACATTAAAATCTATAATGAAGATGCAATACTGGTTTTAGAAAAATGTATTCCAGATAACTCTCTTGATAAGGTTTTAATTTTATTTCCTGATCCTTGGCCTAAAAAACGACATAATAAACGCCGCTTAATTCAACCTGATTTTGTTAAACTATTACAAAAAAAATTGAAATCTCAAGGAATATTACATATAGCTACTGACTGGGAAGATTATGCCAACCATATCGAAACAGTCTTAAAAAATAGCCCTGATTTTACTATAAAAACTATTCCCTTATCACAAAAACGCCCATTAACAACCAGATTTGAAAAACGCGGGGAAAGATTAGGACATCATAATTTTGAATTCATATTTATGAAAAACTAAAAATGGGGGTATAGCTACCCCCCATCAACTAGCGTTACTTTTAGAACAACATCTTAATATAATCAAACAGGGTAAAAATAAAATTAGCTTTCGGATTATCTTGGAGCGCTACTAAAGGCTTAGTTACTATTACTTTATTATCCAATGAAATGTTTAGCTCGCCACAAACCTTACCCTTTTCTATAGGAGCTTTCAGCCGCTTATAAATTGATGCGTTAGCTTTAAGATTTTTATACTGCCCCACTGGCAAAGTAACATATAGACTCTCTTGTAGACCTAAATCAGAGACCCCCTTTTTACCTAACAATACTTTTGCAGTATTGATAGTAGTATTGATAGCAAATAACTTATGGGTTTCAAAGAAACGGAAACCATAATTCAATAATGCCTTACTTTGGCTTGCTCTTGCACTATCGTTCTTTGAGCCCATGATAATTACGATCAAACGCATATCATTGCGCATAGCTGAAGCGATCAAACAATATCCAGCCTCTTCAGTATGCCCAGTTTTCATCCCATCAACTGAAGAATCATGCCACAATAAGCGATTACGATTAGGCTGTTTGATACCATTATAAGTGATCCACTTATCCTTAAACCAAATGTAATATTCAGGGAAATTTGCAATCCAAGATCTAGCTAAAATAGCAAGATCAGAAGCGGTACTATAGTTATCACCATGTGGCAACCCACTGCTATCAGCATAATGAGTACCATCCATTTTTAAATTATTCGCGGTTTGATTCATAAGATCTACAAAAGCTAGCTCAGTACCAGCGAGATGCTCCGCTATAGCTACTGTAGCATCATTACCTGAGGCAATCGCACTACCTTTGATTAAATCTTGAATTGAGACACTAGAACCCAATTTAATAAACATCCGAGAACCACCTGTACGCCAAGCTTTTTCACTTACAATCACTTGATCATCATAATGAACTTGCCCGGTACGCAAAGCATTGGCTGCTAAATAAAGGCTCATTACCTTAGTTAAACTTGCGGGAGCCACTCTCTTATTTGCATTTTTTTCAGCAATTACATAACCACTATTAGCATCCAATACTATGTATGATTTAACATCTAAATCAGGTGCAGCAGGAATTATTTCTGGTCTAGATAATCTAGCAGATGGAGTTGGTTGAGGCGTTAGAGATGGAACACCAGTAGAGGATGCAGCACCATTGGTTATTGGCAAATCTGCAGCGCATGAGACGCTAAAACCAATTTCAGTAAAATAAATCACAAAAAACATCAAGCTTAACTTAATTATTGTAACTAATTTATTTTGCATACTAATATCTCTCCAAATGACTAAATTTATCCATATTCTAACACAGCACCCCATAAACCCAAATTCTAGATTTGAATTTAACTTTATGGGGCTGTTGCAAACTGAGATTTCAGAAAAAATTTTTTATCAACTTCACGCCCGAAGGGCTAAATATAATAACCCAGCCTAAGACCCGCGTCGTTTGCGGGCCGCGGGGCTGGGTAAATGAGCAGGGGATGAGAAAGCTCGAAGCGAAATTTTTTGCGTTTTAGATTCGGATTGCAACAGTCCCTTTATACCAAAACCATATTAAATTTCAAAAAATAATCCTGATCTATAAAATTTATGATAATAGGATTGTTATAATCAATCCTTGCCACATTTTCCAGGTTTATAGATAGAAATACTGAGGAGGTATCAAGACAAGAATAATAAAAACAAAAAAGAATTATAAGGTGGCGCTATCAGCACCAAATATTACAATTCTTTATTCGGCTAACTTTTATTTTATGAATTTAACAGCAATCAGCAGGGACAAAACATAACCCCCTAATCGTCGGAATCACAATAATAGTTTAATAAACAAAAAGTTTATCCACCAATTACGGTAATATCTTCAAAACCATGTTGTTCCAATAAACTTTTGAGCTGGTCACTTTGACTAGAACTTGCTAATGGACCAATTTTAACCCGATACAGGTCAGACTTATGCTCAATATTGATTGGTCGATCTATAATCTTATTAACCTTGCTAGACAATATCTTAGCATTATCAAGCTGAGCAAAAGCTCCTAGCTGTAAAAATATTTGAGATTTATTTAGATTAGGTTGAGGCAGCTCTTTGTCTTTACTGGCGTACTGGGGCTTATTAACGGCATTATCCTTAGCCCAAGTTTTTGGATCGATGGCTACAATTTTAACTGGAGCCACACCATGATCTGCAAATCCGAGCTTTTTAGCAGCAGCATAAGATAAATCTAAAATACGATTACCATAAAATGGACCACGGTCATTAACTCTAACTACCACTTTTTTACCATTACGCAAATTTGTTACTTGAACATAGGATGGCAATGGTAGTTCAGGACTAGCAGCAGTCATTCCATACAAATTAAACCTCTCTTGAGTAGAGGTTTCTAGGCCATGAAATTTAGACCCATACCAAGAAGCATAACCACGCTTAACATAACCTTTGGAGCTCTTGAGAACCTTATAGTGGCGCCCTTTCAAAACATAATCCTTGGTGCCATAAGGGTGCAAAGGCTCTACCCTAGGTACAGCATCACGAACTCTAGAAGGATCAACATCGATTTTAGGTGGACCATCATAACCTGGAGTCTTTTGTTTAACCACACCGCATCCACTTAGTTGAGTCAAACAAAAAGCAAACACTAATATAGCAGCCACATCACGACGCAAAACAACTGTGCTTGAGTACAAGCACAACAACCTATTCATTCTTTTCATAGCTTATATTATAGCATATAGCTAGGAATATCCAACTTATTCCAACCTGTTCGCAACCTTTGTCATGCTGTAGATATTTGATTTTACTTATTTTTTTTGAAAATAACACCAAACTGATTGATTTTTATGCAATATTTACTATTACGGCATAACTGTTTAAAAACAATATGTTATCTGATAAACATAACCTTATAGATGATAATAATTCATCTGTTATTTAACCTAAACACCAGGGTTTATAACTGTAGGTAAGAGACTGGAAGCATGAAATTACAAAAACAATCTTATGCTAGTCAGCAATCTAACCCCTTCTCAACACGAATAAATATCCATCTATATAAGAATCATCCTGTTTTCTTAAATGGATACTGCTTGACTGTAACAGGATAAAGTCATTTAACATTGCGATCTCTTTTATGTACTTATCTGAATGAGCAAATCTTGCCGAACGCTGTAATACAAAAGGATAGAGATCGGTACTTTCAATAGTAAAAGCAAAAATACCACCAAAATCCAAAGCATGACGACATTTTGCAAAAACACTCTCCAGATCACCAAAATAAACTAAAGAATCTGCGGCCAAAATCAATCCTACATTACTAAACATAGGCAACAGATCCTCAATAGATCCTAACTTTAGATCCGTATAAATGCCCTTGTTACGCGCCTTATCTAACATCCCCTCTGAAATATCAATCCCAACAATAGTTTTGGAGATTGATTTGAATTTATCGCCAGCTAAGCCAGTACCACACCCCAGATCCAATATCATCAAAGATTGCCCCTCTTCACCAAGCTCCTTACAAACAGCATCAAATAAAACCTGCGGCGCTTGATGATCAAGAATCTTTAAATGTTTATCAAAATATGGAGCATATTGATCAAATAGATGCTGCACATATATAAGAGGCGCTTTTTGGCTAGACCCATTTTGCTGGATCGCTGCCAAGATATATCTCACCTCTTCATTGTCTGGTTGCAGATGCGATGATTTAAGATAATAATGCTCCGCCTGGACAAAATCCCTAAGTTGTAAATAAATAGCCCCTAAATTAAGGTTGGTTGAAAAATCATTCGGCGAGATCTTCAAACTCTTATTAAAATATCCAGCTGCTTCTTCAAAAAGAGCCATATCTAGATAAATAACCCCTAAATTATAGTAAGTATCAAAATCTTTAGATATCTGGGCCAATTGCAAAAAAAATGGCAATGCCTCTTTAGGCTTTCTTTGTAACAAAAAAATTGAGCCCAAATTATGCAAAGCCTCAAGATGATCTGGCTGTAAATCTAAAACTTTTTTAAAATGGTATATTGCCTCATCATTTTTGCCCCTTTTGGTAAAAATTACCCCTAAATTATGATGAGATAAAACACTGTCCCCTAAAATATCTAAAGCTCTTTGATAATACTGCATAGCTCGATCATAATCCCCCTGCAACTGGAGTAAATACGCCAAATTACTGTGAGCTAAACCATGCTGAGGGGAGAGATTTATGACCGACTCTAAATGCCCCATAGCTTCTGACGCTAGATCCTGCTTAATTAAAACCAGACTCAAGTTATAATATGCATCAACATACCCAGGACGTAAGCGGATTGCCTCAGAATAATGCTTTTTAGCTTCAGATATTTTATCTAGCTGGTAAAAAATATTTCCTAAATTATTATGTACTGAAGCGTTATTAGGCTCTAGATTTAAAGCGGTTGCATAATGAGAAATAGCCCGTTCATGCTGACCAAGCTTTTGCAAAACATTACCCATACTATTATGTAAAGTGGCAGAATCTTGATCGATCACTAATGCACGTTCTATAAAATAGTGAGCATTCAAATAATCCTGTCGCTGGGATCGTAAAATACCTAACAGATGCAAAACTTCACAATTTTTTGGATCTCCTTTAAGAGCCAAATGGTAAAGTTCCTCGGCTAAATCAAGATTACCTAATTGATGCTCATGCAACGCGGTCGAATATGAATCATTCATAAAACTATTACCTAGCTTCCGATTAGCTTGCGGTGGGCCTGTACCGACATTATTATCCCAAAACCGGTCATAAATGTTATTAGCGAACTACCACCATAGCTAACAAGCGGCAATGGAACCCCAACCACTGGCAACACACCCATAACCATACCAATATTTACAAAAAATGATGTAAAGAAAGTTAGAGTTAAACTACCAGCAAGAAGACGCGAAAATGTATCTTGAGCATTAGCGCTAATATATAAACTGCGCCCCATAATGTAGATAAAAATAGCAAATAACAAAAGACTCCCTATAAACCCAAACTCCTCTGCATATACAGCAAAAATAAAATCTGTTGAACGCTCTGGCAAGAATTGTAAATATGCCTGAGAACCATGCAACCACCCTTTGCCCAACCAACCACCAGAACCAATAGCAATTTTTGATTGAATAATATTATAACCGCTACCAAAAGGATCACTTTCTGGAGATAAAAAAGTAAGCAACCGCATTTTCTGATAAGAATGCATAAACCGCCAAACAATTGGTACTACAGATACTAGAAAAATACTCACGCTTATTATTATCCTCCATGTAATACCAGCCAATAGCAGGACAAAGCAACCAGTTGCTGACACCAAGATAGCTGTACCCAAATCAGGCTGTTTAGCTATTATTAAGGCTGGCAAGATAATAATAATGCCGCTATAAAATAACTCTTTTATATGCAAAGGAAATGTTTTATTGCGCAAGTACCAAGCTAACATCATCGGCATAGCAAGCTTCATTAATTCTGATGGCTGAAAACGAACCATGCCAAAGTTTAGCCATCGCTGAGCTCCCCTACTGATCACACCAGAGCTCATTACCACCAACAACATCAATAATGTCAAACAAAAAAACCATGGCACTAAAGATTGATAACGATATATAGGGATCTGAGCAAAAATAAACATCACACCAAAAGCAAAACTAAAGTTTATGATTTGATGCCAAAACAAAGTAGAATTCTGATTATTGACACTATAAAGGATGCCTAAGCTTATGATACCAAGCACCAAGATTCCTAGTAATAACATAAAATCAATATGCAGACGCTTCCATATTTTGATTAAAGCATTACCCCTGGTTTTTTTATGATCTCTTGATAATAAATTATAACTCACAAAACCTCGATTTATCAGTTTGACTAAGCCTAAACAACAACCCTATGTATTTACCTAACAGCTTTCGTCTTACAAATTCTCTATTTAATTACTCCACCATAAAGCATTTGAAAAATAAATTCTAAATCACTTCAACCCAGATCCAATAGTTGCAATAAAGAAAATGTTTAATATAATGAAACGAGTTACTTTTTATTCAATCATCTAAATTGAATCTAATTTAATATAAATTTTAATGCTTTTGGACCAAATTTAAGTGAATACTCAATATCTTAAACGTTCCCATAAGTATTGCAACTACCTAGACATGGTTTGGGATAAAATTAACCTTATTTGCTTTACTAATATATGATGAAATTACTATTAACCCCTGAAAATAATCAACGCCTAAATACCCTCTGTGGCACGCATAACAAGCACTTACAGCAGATTGAGAAATCACTTGAAGTGACAATTGCTAACCGCGGGCATTGTTTTGTGATTAAAGGCCCTAAAAATCAAACTCTGAAAACGTCAAAATTATTGCAAGAGCTGTATGCGATGACCTCATCTCAAACAAATTTAACCTCAGAAAAAATTCACTTAATGCTACAGGGAGCAAAAACCTCAACTCCAACAGCAGAACATGAAAGAATCAAAATCCGCACTAAAAAAACCATCATAACCCCCCATAGTCAAAATCAAATCAACTACATTAAAAATATCCTAAAACATGATGTTATATTTAGTGTAGGACCGGCTGGGACAGGAAAAACCTTTCTTGCGGTAGCATGCGCTGTTGCTGCTTTAGAAAAAGAGCTGGTAAGCCGTATTGTCCTAGTAAGACCGGCCGTAGAAGCAGGTGAACGCCTTGGATTTTTACCTGGAAACATTGCCGACAAGGTTGATCCATATTTACGCCCCCTATACGATGCTCTCTATGAAACTGTTGGTACAAAACAAGTAGAAAAACTAATAGCTGAAAATGTAATTGAGATTGCTCCTTTAGCGTTTATGCGTGGCCGAACTTTAAATTCCGCCTTTATTATTTTAGATGAAAGTCAAAATACCACCACAGAACAAATGAAAATGTTTCTAACCAGGATTGGTTTTGGCTCAAAAGCAGTAATTACTGGAGACATTACCCAAATTGATCTGGCCAAAGATAAAAAATCAGGTTTAGTACATGCACTGCAAGTATTAAAAAATGAACCAGAAATAAGCTTTAACTTTTTTCAATCATATGACGTGGTCCGCCACCCTTTAGTTCAAAAAATTGTCGAGGCCTATGATAAAGCGAGTAGCAAATGAATAAAATAATCCTACAAAAAATCAGCAAAGCTAAAACGTTGCCCAGCAAACAACAGTTTACAAAATGGGTAAATCAAGCTTTATCAAATAGTAAAAAAAACCATGAGGTAGTCATTCGGCTTGTCAGCACTAAAGAGATTACCGACTTAAATAAGAAATATCGTAAAAAAAATAAGCCAACCAACATTATCTCTTTTCCATTTGAGACCCCGTTTGGGATCAAAACCAACATGCTTGGCGATCTTGCAATCTGTGTCCAACTGGTAAAACAAGAAGCTAAATTACAAGACAAAACGGCGACAGCTCATTTCGCTCACTTAACCATTCACGGCGTATTACACCTTTTGGGATACACCCATGAAAAAGATAAGGATGCAGAAAAAATGGAAAAACTAGAAATAAAGCACTTAAAAAAATTGGGATTTACTGACCCCTACCAACAATAGTTAACTCTTTTAATATTAACAAGCTTCGAAAGGATAATATACTGGCCAAGTCTAAGCCACACACTGTTTGTGCAGCCGTGGGCTGGGTATAATGGAAATTAAATTGCAAGCTCAAAACTCTATAGATTGCTGAGAAAAAATCTAAATCTAAAGAATTTTATTTTGCTCTTCGAGCTAGGATTAGTTTTACGATCAATTACCCAGCCCTGCGACTCGCAAACAACGCGAGTCTTTGGCTGGGCTGTTATATTTATCCCTTCAGGAAACTACTTATTATTGCGGCTCCCTAAAATATGGAACCAAGTCATTGCGAGAAATGAGCAAACCTCATGACAAAGCAATCCAATGCATTATTGGCTCTTTGGATCGCCACGCGAAATAAAAAAATATTTCGCTCGCGATGACAGCTCAATGCAGTACTCTTTTTGTAAACTCCAGATTTAGATAAAATCTAACTCTATTTTATAATCACAAAAGATTGACCTTTAGCGGTTAATCTTAATTTTTCATCACAAGCACTACCCTCATGTAGTTTAGCGATCGTACTTTGCAAAACACTTTCGGCTCCACGATAATTCCCTTTTGATGTTAAACGATAAAAAGTTACCCCGCATTCATCAGCATCTATCTTTTCAACAGTAGCATTAGTCACCTCCCCTCCAAAAACAATCTGTTGCCTAGCCCGTAATAAATAATTTTCCGCGATATAAAAAGATTTTATTTTATCCTGAGAAAAACCATCCATCTTGCTTTCCAATAAGCCAAGATTTAACATGCCAAGGGCAAGCATGCTAAGAATTGATAGAAATACCATCATCACAACCAAAATATACCCTCTTGTATTGACCAAACTTAGGTTCAACTCAACCATCCCCACGCAATCTTATATAAATATTTTTTTGTTTTGTTAATCTTAATCCTTGAAACTTCAAACCTATCATCACAATCAAAACCCTATCCCAATCATCAACCTCACTCGCCTTCAAATATTTATTCACCCTACCCTGGCCATCAATGTCAACTCCATAAAGAATTTGCATCTCACTAACTCCTGAAACCAACTCCTGTTTCTTTCCTCGATTAATAGAAGAATACAGGCCATATATAGGCTGATTTTTTTTATCAACACGTCTAGTATCGCTAATAAAAAATGCTGTCTCCTTAAAGCCCTTAACCTCAGCTTTCTTATTCTTAT
>JAHIYS010000068.1 GCA_018814965.1 Gammaproteobacteria bacterium | reverse complement strand
CGTATCAGACTATTTATACTAATATAATTGCTAACTTATAATAAATTATAAGAAAGGTTAGGGTAGCTAAAGAAGAGCATTATGATTAAACCAGAACTAAAAAACATCCCAATAGAATTTTTGAAGCCTGTGAAATACCAAACCAGGCGTGTTTTTAATTCTAAAGCTTTGGAAGAACTTGCTGATTCTATTAAATCTGAAGGATTAATCCAGCCTATAGAAGATATTGGGCGTATAACTAGTGCATTAAACTTAGTTGAAAACCTTAAAGCCAAAGCAGCTAAATACCATAGTCCTACCAAATCTGGAGATAAAACACCAGTTTTATTAGCAGTAGAGAACTTGGCTCCAAAAGAAGAGCAGTTGAGAAATATTCTGGTTAAACTTAATGCTAGACAATTAGAACTGGAGGTTAAGCAAGAAGAGATGCAATACTCATAATGTCGAGGCTGTAAACCCATTTGTGTAAATAGAACACTCCCAATTGATTATATGATCACTGATTCCCGGTAATGTTTATTACCGGGTATGGCTGATTGTTATTAAATCTGCCCTAAAAGCTCCATTTACGACTCTCATAAGGAGTTACAAAGGCTTATCATTTCTAAGCAAGCAATTGCTGCTTCGTTTCCTTTATTACCATTTTTTGCACCCGCTCTTTCAATAGCTTGCTCAATCGTATCTGTGGTCAAAATACCGAAACTAATTGGTACGTTTTCTTCCATGTCTATTTGTGCTAATCCTTTTGTCACTTCATGAGCAAGAAGATCAAAATGCAAGGTATCACCTCTAATTAATGCACCAAGACAAATAATTCCATCGACACGTTTAGTTTTGGCAACGAGTTTTGCAATTTTTGGTATCTCAAATGCCCCTGGTGTTCGTATAATCTCAATATGTTGTTCACTAACCTCATGCTTTTTAAGAATGTCTATGGCGCCATTAATTAAGTGGCTGACAATAAACTCATTGAATCTGCTGGCGATTATCGCAAATTTATAGTTGTTATTGGAAAGTTTACCTTCAATTATTTTTATTTGCATGATTTAAGCTCCTAAATTGTTAATAAATGATTCAAACGAACTTTTTTTGTTTTTAGATAATGGATATTGTGAGGATTACTATTAATCTCCAGAGGGATTCTGGTTACAACTTCCATACCAAATCCATCGAATGCTGCAATTTTTTTAGGATTGTTAGTTAGAAGTTTTATTTTGGATATTCCTAAGTCTGATAGTATTTGCGCGCCAATCCCATAATCTCTTAGATCTTCAGAAAAACCAAGTTTATGATTCGCTTCGACAGTATCGAATCCTTTATCTTGAAGAGAATATGCTTTTAGTTTATTAGCTAAACCGATACCGCGACCTTCTTGACGTAAATAAAGGATAACACCGCTTCCTATCTCTTGAATCATTTGCATTGCTTGGTGCAGTTGTTCACCACAATCGCACCGCCTCGAAGCAAATACATCTCCCGATAAACATTCACTGTGTACTCGTACCAAGATGCTATGATTTGGACAAATTGTTCCCTTAACTAGCGCTAAGTGTGTTTGCCTGTCGTGCGTACTCTCGTATGCATGAAGCATAAATTCACCAAATGCGGTTGGAAAACTCGTTTCACTTGTTTTTTTAACGATGGATTTGTCATGCCGTAAGCGATATTTAATTAAATCTTTTATTTGCACTATTTTGATTCCATGGCATCGAGAAAAAAGTTCTAAATCTTCCATGCGAGACATAGTTCCATCGTCATTCATAATTTCGCAGATAACTGCTGCTGGTTTGCAGTTTGCAAGACGAGCGAGATCAACACTGCCCTCAGTTTGCCCTGCCCTGGCCAAAACCCCAAAGTCTTGCGAACACAGCGGAAAAACATGACCAGGAGAAACAATATCGTTAGAAGTAACATTTTCATTAATCGCAGTTAATATAGTTGTTGTTCGGTCAAATGCGGATATTCCGGTGGTTATCCCATGTTTTGCCTCAATTGAAACGGTAAAGTTGGTTTTAAATTTACTTTGATTAAGAGCTGACATTGGCGGAAGATTGAGTCTATTGATTATTTTGCGATCCATAGCTAAACAAATTAATCCTCTGCCATATTTGGACATAAAATTAACATGCTCAGGAGTAATTTTTTCTGCCGCAATTACTAAATCACCTTCGTTTTCTCTTTTTTCATCATCAACCAAAATGATCATTTTGCCATTATTGATTTCATTAATCGCTTCTTTGATATTAATTATATTCATTTTTACTCCTTATAAATAACCATGCTTTAAAAGAAAACTTCTAGAAATAAGATTCTGATTATGTTTTGAATTGGTGTTTGCAGATTTTGCTAATGCATCAATTTCTAAATTAACCATATAGCCGGCACGCCAATTGACAGCTGTTGTGCGGCTAAGAGTTTCAGGAATTAGACATACTTTGCAATGCTGTTTGTCATAGCTTGTAATAGTTAAACTTATTCCATCTAGGGTTAGGGAACCTTTATCTATTAAATATTCAGAATTAATTTTGCTAATTGTAAGAGCAACCATTTTAGAGGCGCCAATTGATTGAATTTCTTTTATCGAAACAACCTCATCAATGTGTCCAGTTACAATGTGTCCCCCGACCCAATCATTTAGTTTTAATGGTCGCTCTAGATTGACATGCGCTTGTATCTTTAAATTTTTAAAATTTGCGCGAGAATAAGTTTCAGGCGATATGTATGTCTCAAACCATAATTCTGAAAATTTGGTTATTGTTAAGCAACAGCCATTGACAGCAATGCTTTCTCCTAATTGAAAATCATTTATCTTACAAACAGGTTTAACTCTTAATATCAATTGGGTTCTTAATCTTTTAATCCCAAGCACAATCCCAAGACCTTGAATTATTCCGGTATACATCTTATAGCTTCTCCTTAGGATAACTGATAACAAGAAGATCGTTACCAATAGTTTGAACTTGATCGAAGTCCAAACTTAATGTGTCAATAATTTTTGTATTCTTACAGCCAGATATTGGTATAAGAGCCTGCTTATCGCAAGAAAGTTTCGGCGCAATATAGGTATAAACTTTATTAACTAAATTGGCTTTGAAAAATGCTCCTAGAGTCTTCGCTCCTCCTTCAACCAATAAACTGCTGATCTGTATTTTGCCTAATCGTTGCAATAATGCATTAAGATTAATCTCATCTTTTTTTACAAGCCTAAATGTCCAGATAGAGGCTCCAATTATTTTAACTTTCTTTCGCCACTCTAAATGTGAGTCAGAAGTTGTAATTATAAGTGTGTTTTCAGGACTTAATTTTAGAACATTACATGTTAACGGTGTATTGCCGCATGGATCTAAGATTATCTTAAGAGGTGTTTTTTTGCCTTTATGTTCGGGGATTAAATATGGGGACAGTATGGAATTATCTGTAATTACTGTACCAACCCCGACTAGAATTGCATCAACCTTACTTCTTAGTTTGTGGTAATTTCTGCGAGCTTTTACTTCGGTAATCCACTTTGAATCAAAGTTTCTAGTTGCAATCTTTCCATCTAATGTCATTGCCCATTTTGCGATAACAAATGGAGTTTTACGCACAATATAATGCAAAAATATTTCGTTTAGTTGTTTGGCTTTTTCAAATTGATCGCCAATATATACCTTTATTCCAGCTTTTTTTAATTTCTCAATCCCTTTGCCATTAGCTAAAGGATTTGGATCGATAAAAGGAATATGGACCGAGCGTACTTTAGCTTTGATTAATGCATCAATACAGGGCGGTGTTTTGCCAAAATGACTGCATGGCTCCAAATTCACATAAACGTTAGAGTTAGTTGTATTTTTATTTGCCTGGTGCAGAGCTTCTATTTCCGCATGATTAGAACCAAACTCTTTATGCCACCCAATACCAATAATATGGTTATTTTTTTCAATAACACAGCCAACTAAGGGATTTGGGGAAACATTAGATTCGCCTTTCTTGGCGAGCTTTAAAGCCAGTCGCATGTATTTTGTCATTATTTGATCACCAGTTACTCTTATCTAATAAGGCATAGAGTAACCGCGCAAATAAATCGACTTCTCATGCAAATTAAGCATAAAAAGAAACGCGGAAGTTATAACATCTAACTCTTCTTTCATCCGGACTTTACCGTTGGCTATGGATTTACACCATATCTGCTGACCTTCACATTCATCATATGAAGCGCTCGCGGGCTTAGTTTTTCAACTTTACCGCCAGTAGGGACTTCCACCCTGCCCTGAAGATATAAAATTATTATGAAAACACACGGAGTTTATTATAGATTTGAAATAGTGTCAAAAATCTAGTTAAGTATCTCGCATCTCGTATGATATTATTATGAATCAAGGGATTATCTAAATCAATTAATGCGTTAAATAAGTATCTTTGTTAAGATTTACCTAATAAATATGCTTTATACTTTTAGTGTTTATAGCATACCATTAAAGGAGAAATCTATGTGCATCAAACAAATATCACAATATTTACTATCTGAAATCAGTGGTGGAGGTCAAAGAGGCAAAGCAGGACTTATAGCGCCGGAATATTTATCAGTTCCCAACTTTAAAAGCTGTTTCGAAATTAAGGACATGGGATCATACAGAGAGTTTTGTATGCCTAAAGAACGCCCAGAAGCATGTCCAAGCGACTCTTGGGAGGCATTGATAAAATTAGATTCACCCAAAAGCTGTTAAATAAGAGGCAACAACATGTCATTGAAGAACTGTGCTAAAAATGGCATGTTGGGAACCTAGACATCTTGCTCAAAAAGGTGTAATTGTATATACAGCCTCTCTTCCAATCCCTTTTATATCTTTATAATAAGGGCCATAACATTTATAATAATTTTCAACAATATTTTTTGTTTCTTCAGAGATGGTTACTAATCCTATCTCCCCATTTGACTCCATCCTACTGGCTTTGTTAACAGCAGCACCAATAACATCCCAAACCGGCAGTTTTTCGGAGATTATTCCTCCGACCACAGGACCACTATGCACCCCGATTCTTAATTCCAATGGATTGCCAGCGAGCTTATATTTAGGTTGCGATATAACTTTTAGTAACCCTTGGGCGAAAGCGACCATTTGTGTCGCTCCCTCTTCCCGATCAATATAAATAGGAGCTCCAATAATTGCCATTAATTTATCACCATCATATTTTACTATTAAAATACCTGGATAATCATCAGCTAATCGCTCACAATCAGCATAAAAAGCTTTAAGCATTTTATAAATATCTTCTGGATGGATACTTAAACTTTTTTTTGTGAAATCAACCATATCAGCAAATAATATGCTCGTATTTTCATAGCGATCGATCGGATAAGTTTCATTTGGAGAAAGAGATAAATATGTATTTAATATGTTGGTTGGTAAGGATTTATAAAGCAACCGATTCGATCTTTCCAGCTTTTTAGCACATAAAGTTTGCTTATTTAGATAAGTTCTTTAACACGGTAAATCAGTTTGAATTGGACAAGTAACGCTATTTGCCAAAAGTTGTTGACTAAAAAAAATTACTACAAAAAATATAGAACTCTTTATAGATATAGATAATCTTTCCTTGATATCAAACATAATACTTGCTCCTTGCCTTATGCAAAAACCTGCTACAATTATAAAATTATTAGCAAATCAAAGCAGTATTATACCCTATGATCAGGATTCGGATCTAGAAATACTTTTTAAGACCTACGCACACTTACCGCTTTCGGCCAATTCTCTTGATTTTACTTCAGTAGTTATTTCATCCATATATAGTTCAACGTCTGGTCCAGAATAAATCCAACCGGAAAACCTAAAACCACAACATGCTTGCTTACAGATGTCTGCATTAAGATCACCTAACTCAGTACGGTTGGTTATAATCTCTCCACCCAATACATTCCCAGTCTGCATCTCACAATAACATTCCATCTCGCCGCCTGTTACCATTGATATCTCTGAATTAGTTAATAAAATCATTTATCTTTACTCCCACATTGTTTTATTACTTCTAATTTATTACAAAATTATTAAGGTATTCTCAAGACTAACGTAAAATACCATGCTCACTTTGTTTTAGCATATCAATAAAAGATTGTATTTCTGCGCAATCTGTAACCATAATCTCAAGCTCAGCAATTGCTTGCTCAGTCTTCAGCCCTTTGCGCAAGATAATATTATAGGCGGTTTTCAATGCTCTAATAGCATCTTCAGTAAAACCATTTCTTTTAAGACCAACAAGATTAAGGCCATATAGTTTTGCGCTATCAACTGATCCACCAGCAATTACATATGGCAAAACATCTTTAGTAATATCGGCATTGCCTATTGTAAAGCAGTATTTACCAAGCCTTCTAAATTGTGCAACCTTAGTAAACCCACCTAAGCCTACATGATCTTCAACAATTACATGCCCTGCTAATGTGGCATTGTTGGCTAATACAACATGATCGCCAATTATACAATCGTGAGCTATATGAACATAATTCATGATTAGATTATCATTGCCAATTTTCGTTATCCCACCACCTTGTTTTGTGGCTAATTGCACGCTACAAAATTCTCTAAAGATATTATCATCACCTATTTCTAAGTAGGTATCCTCGCCATGATATTTTTTATCCTGAGTAATCGCTCCAATAGATGAAAACTGAAAAATTTGGTTATTTTTACCTATTTTGGTTCGTCCCTCTATTACTGCATGAGGACCCACCCATGAGCCCTCCCCTATTTCGACATGTTCGCCGATAATAGTATATGGCCCTACTACTACATCAGAAGCTATTTTAGCGCCTTTAGCAATTACAGCCCTATCATCAATCATTTCAAAACCCCTTTAGCAAGCAATAATTCCGCACTGCAAGCAAGCTCATCATCAACGGTGGCTTTAACATTAAATACCCATAAATCTCGCTTTTGTTTTGCAACCTCTACATGCAGCTTAAGTTGATCCCCGGGATCAACAACGCGTTTAAATCTGGCATTATCAACTCCAGCCAAGAAATACCAATTAGTTTTTTCATCCGCGCGTGTGTTATTGGTATAAAATATCAAAAGACCTGCTGCTTGTGCCAACGCCTCAATCATTAGCACTCCTGGCATAATTGGACGCTCGGGAAAATGGCCATTAAAATGCGGTTCATTAACACTCACATTTTTTAAAGCCAAGATTGATTTTCCAGCTTCAAATTCAAGCACCCTATCTATAAACAAAAATGGATAACGATGCGGCATATATTCTTTTATTTCTTGAATTTTTTTTATACTCATAATTGTTTTCTCTCCAAAACTTTTACTCGACGCATAAGATCCTCGAGATTTATTAACCGCGCTAAAATTCTCCACCAAGTGCGATGCGGCATCGCAGGAATACCTGACGCATATATTCCTCCGGACTCTGTGATAGATTTACCAAGATTGGATCCACCAGTAATAATAACCCTATCAGCAATTTCTATATGTCCAGTTATACCCACTCCACCAGCAATCATACAATAGCGCCCTATCTTTGTACTACCTGCAATGCCAACACAACCAGCGATAGCAGTATGCGCCCCAACGTGAACATTGTGACCAATTTGAACTTGATTGTCTATTCTAACCCCATCATCAATAATTGTATCCTCAATGGCGCCACGATCGATTGTCGTATTAGCACCAATCTCTACATCATTACCAATTATTACTGTTCCTAGTTGGTAGATTTTACGCCATACACCTTTTTCATTTGCATTACCAAAACCATCTGAACCAATAACTGCACCGCTATGCAATAATCCACGCTTACCAATTTTTACCTTATGGTATAGGGTGACATTGGAGCATAATCTAGTATTTTCTCCAATCCCAACATCATCGCCAATAACACAAGCACCATCAATTCTAGCTCCTTGAGCAATGATAACTCTGCGACCAATAATGCAATAGGGTCCAATACTAACCCCAGAGGCAATTTCAGATCCCTCACCAATTACAGCTGTAGCATGAGTACCAAGTATAACTTCTGGTGTATCATCAAAAAGCGCTGATATTTTCGCATAAGCCAAGTATGGATCATCAGCAATAATAAAATTTCCGGATTGATTTTGCTCAAGATCTTTACACTTTATAATGATAGCTGATGCTTTGGTTGTATTTAAATATTGTTTATAATTCGAATCTTGTAGAAAGCTGATATGACCTGAGATGGCGCTAGCTAAAGAACCAATACCTGCAATCTCACAATCTGGATTTCCAATGAACTCACTACCTAAGAATTCAGCTAAATAACGCAAAGAGTATTTTTTCTGGCTCATAAAATATCGCTTTAGAATAATTAATTTGTATTCAACTTAAGAATTACGCCTCAACGTGTTCTTTTTAGCTCACTGCTCTTATAATAAAGGATAAGAGCAGTTGGCCTATTATTTTAAATACTTGTACTAATACTAAACTGGAAAAGATCTTTTCGATCCCAAGACTTTTTCTTTAAAGGTTTAGCAAAACTAAATACTAATGGTGCAATCGGAGTACGCCACTCAATTTGTATACCATAAGATGCTCTTAGATCTTCAAATTTAAAATAGTTTGGATACACATTACCAACATCAATAAAAATACTTGGGCGTATAGTATCCTTCATAGGGGTCGGAATTATAATACTAGCACTGGCTAGAGTAAGTAGATTACCACCAATGGCTCGATCTTTATCAGCATCCTCTTTGTTCGTTGTTAAGCTATCTGATTCAAAACCACGTACTGAACCTATACCACCAGCAAAAAAGTTTTTAAACGGTGGTAATATTCCAGTTTTACCAATTCCATCGCCATAGGCAATTTCTGCCGTAGTATGGAAGATAAATCCTTTGAATAATGATTGGTACCAAGATGCTTGGTAATCTATGGTATAAAACTCCAAACTATTACGATCTAATGGGCCATAAAGTTGGCCATTAATCGATTGTGCAAAACCCTGAGTAGGAAAAATAGCTTGGTCCATATTGCTATAGCTCCAGGTGGCAACCAGTTTAAGCTGGTTATAAACTTTCCCATGCTTGCTTAAAAAAGCTTCATACTCATCATTAGGACTAGATGCTGAAGTAATGTTAATATGCTCTACTCCAAGTCCCAAACTTGCATATGTATAATCTGAAAATGGAGCATCAAAAGAAGCTATAGCGCCATAAGTACTAGTCCTATATGAGCTTAGATCCCCGTTAATTTTATTAGGATCGACCTTATTCAAGTACCCATTAAGAGAAAATCCAATATGATTCTGAGTAAAATACGGATCACGGTAACCAAGCCCATAAGATTGTGTGGCTTTCGTATTATCAAATCTGATAAATGCGGTTTTACCTGCGCCAAAAACATTTTGATCATTTAAGCTGGCGCCATAAATAAACCCATCTTTATCAGAATAACCACCTTGGAAATTAGCTGAAATAGCTGATGTTTCTTTTGCATTATAAAGCAAATCAACTTGATTGTTAGCATCATCAACTGGTGTAACCTTATAGTCAACGCCTTGTAAATATCCCAGATTTGCTAACTGTCTTCTTGATTCTTGAATTTTAGAAAGAGAGAACATGCTTCCCTCTTGGATACGCATTTCCCTACGTAAAACATCATCATTAGTTTTATAATTACCAGTAAAACTTATATTATGTATATATAAGCGGTGTCCCGGGTGAACTATAAACTTTACCCAGACTTTTTTATTCTTCTCATTAACATCTGGATCAACTTTAATATCAGGCATACCATATCCATAATCACCTAAAAATAGATTGATCTTAGATTGAGTATCGATAATATCTTTTCGGGAAAAAACATCCCCAGCTTTGATTGTGATTAACTTTAATATTTCCGCACGCTTGCCTATCAAATCACCATCAATGCTAAAACCACCTAATCTATAAAGTGGTCCTTCGGTAATATTGATTACAATATAGATCCCCTTTTTATTAGGAGTAATGGATACTTTGCTTGAATTTACAGCTTCATGTAAATATCCTCGATCCATATAGTAATAACGTAACCGTTCTAAATCAGCTTCTAACTTCTTACTTGAGTATTGATCAGAGCTGGTTATAAAACTCCAAGGTTTGGTGGTGGTTAAAGATAACTCTTTTCGTAATTTTCTTTCACTAAAAGCTTTGTTGCCAACAATAGAGATAGATTTAATCTTTGCTACAGGTCCCTCTTGAATTCTAATTGTAACTATAACTCTACTACGCTCAGCAGCTTTAACATCAATGCTTATTTTTGCATCATATAGACCCTTATTATAATATTCCTGAACAATCGCCTGTTTCATGGCATTTAATACCGCTGGATCTAATGCTTGTCCCTCAGCTATTCCCACACCCTTTAAAGCATCAATCAACTGTTTTTTTGTGATTTTATGATTGCCTGAAACATTAAGTATTCCAATAACTGAGCGCTCTACCACATTGATTAATAATGAATTATTGACATAACCAACGGAGACATCGCTAAAAAAACCTGTCTTATAGAGTGCGCGAATAATATCAGGCGTTTCGGAAGAATCAATTCTTGCCCCCGCTTTCACCTGGAGATCGCTTAAATAACTCAATACCGTACCTAAGCTAATACGGTGCAATCCATGAACATTTATCTTTTTAATCACGAATGTTTCAGCACTAGCAATTGAGAAAATGCTTGATATAAAAACCGCAAATAATATCTTTTTTAGTAATGTCATAAATTCACCACATTAAACGTTATATTAACAAAAGCCCTAAAGCAAAAATTGGTATAGCTGCCGTTAAGCTATCGACCCTATCATATACACCACCGTGTCCAGGCAGCAGTCCCCCACTATCCTTGACTCCAGCTTGCCGCTTAAGCATGCTTTCAAATAGATCCCCAACCACCGACCACAAACAAGCAACCAACGTCAACATTACAAATGAAATGCTACTTAAATTACTAAAATCTACCCCGATACCAGTTGATTTTATTAGATTAAACTTTAACCATAAAACACCTGCAATTGCAATCAATAAAGCCGCAAAAACACCGCCCCATACCCCTTCAAATGTCTTTTTTGGGCTGATTTCTGACGCCAATAGATGTTTCCCCCAAAGCCTACCAGTAAAATACGCTCCTATATCCATAGCGCACACTGTTGCCAACAAATAAAACAAAAACTCCATACCAAAATTTCTATAAATTATAACTATCCCCAGCCAGCATGGGATAAAAATCATAATGCCAAGCAGCCACTGCCAAACTAATTTAGTAAAACAATTATCTTTAGCGCTCGAATAACGCCACAAAAAATAAGGAGCAATCAACCACCATAATGTACCTAAAATTAATATTGGCAAAACAGGTAGGAGTTGCGTTAAAAATGAAATTGCTATCAATGTTAGTAAGAAAGAAATTCTAACTATTAGGGTCCATTTACTAAAAAATCCGGAAAACTCCCATGCTCCTATTAGAACTATTGATAAAGCTAACAAACTAACCCCAATAGGAGGCAAATAAATAACCCCTATCATTATTAATGAACCTAAAATTACCGCTGTTATTATGCGTTTTATCAACATTTTCCAAATCGCCTACATCTACCTTCGTACACATCCAAAGCTTCAAAAAGAGCTTTCTTGCGAAAATCAGGCCACAAAGTATCGGTAAAGTACAACTCTGTATATGCCAATTGCCAAAGCATGAAATTACTTATCCTCTGTTCACCACTAGTACGTATGAGTAAATCTGGCTCAGGCAAGTCATGCAAACAAATATGATCATGAACCATTTTATCCGTAATATCTTCAGCGCTTATCTTTCCAGTCTCGATCTCAAAACACAATGAGCGTACAGCTTGAGTAATATCCCAACGACCGCTATAACTCAAAGCAATAACCAATTTTAGCTTACTATTATTAGCTGTTAATTTTTCTGCGTCTAAAATCTTTTGGCGCAACTTTGCATCAAGTCTTTGGATGTCACCAATTACCAACAGTTGGATCCCATTTTTATGCAGCTCATCAATTTCATCTTCAAGAGCTCTAATAAATAAGTGACCAATCAAATAATTTACTTCCTCTTTTGGTCTTTCCCAGTTTTCAGTACTGAAAGCAAATAAAGTTAAAATTTCTATTTCTTTTTCAAGACAAGCTTTAATTACAGCACGAACACTATCAGCTCCTATTTTATGCCCGGCAACTCTTGGCAAATTTCTCTTACTTGCCCACCTCCCGTTACCATCCATGATGATTGCAATATGGCGAGGTAATTTCATAAAATAAAGCCTATTTAACTAAATTAGGAGGGACATTTAAACCGTCATCAACTCCGCTTCTTTGACAGCAGCAAGCTTATCTATTTCGGCGACAAACTTATCGGTAGTTTTCTGTACTGAATCTTGAGTGCGACGATCCATATCTTCATCGATCTCTTTCTTCTTTAGTAAGCTCTTGAGAGAGTCCATGGCTTCACGACGAATATTACGTACAGAAATGCGAGCTGTTTCAGCGATGCTTTTTACCACCTTTACCATCTCTTTACGACGTTCTTCGGTTAATACTGGGATAGGAACTCTTACTAAATTAGCATCACTTACTGGATTCAAACCAAGATTAGCGCTAGCAATAGCCTTCTCAATTGGTTTTACCATAATCTTTTCCCATGGGGTAATACTTATAGTACGAGAATCAGTTACCACAATGTTTGCCACATTTTTTATTGCGGTTTCGTTACCATAGTGATCAACTTTAATCCCTTCGACCAAACTTGAATTGGCTCTTCCTGTTCTTAAT
>JAHIYS010000067.1 GCA_018814965.1 Gammaproteobacteria bacterium | reverse complement strand
CTTCGGCAATCTGCCAATCTGCATGAGATTTTGGATCTGGTAACTTGGCCATGATGATCTCCTTTTTGTGGCGTCGATTATTTAATTATGAATTGAGAAGAAGAGGTGTCAAGTTCTTATTACAAATAACTGATCACTCCCTGGGATTATACCTAACCTGAAAAGTAATGAAGCAAATTCTAACAATTTGTCATTTTAAAGCAGATTATTAAATTCTAACCTTTGACTTTATTGTGCGCGGATATATTTGAACTAAAGAGGGTATTTTGTTATAGCTTATTTATGTTTGAGATGATGGTGTTATTTGTGGGGATAAAATATGATAGATTGTGTGATCTTATCAAAATGTAGGGTTTGCATTATGTGGTCATGTTTTAGATAACTATTTGTTTTTCACTGTAATTGTTTGAAAATAAGAGAGGTTTGTTAAAGTTTAACCCCGGCTTTTTATCTGATTTTGAATGTTTTTGTTCTAAATATGATTGTCGATTGAATTGCTTGTTTATGCTAGCATACACCCCCTTATCGGTAGAAATTCCACGTGATCATGGGAAATAAGGATTTAATAGTATGAAACAATCTAAAATCACTTTCTTGACTAGTGTAGGTGCTGGCTTAGAGTACTATGACTTTGTGATTTATAGCTTAATGGCTGGATTTATTAGTCAGCAATTTTTCCCTGGGCATAATCATGTCGCTGCTTTGTTTGCCACTTTTATGGTGTTTGCGCTTGGTAATATAGTGCGCCCACTTGGAGGGGTTATTTTTGGTATTTTAGGAGATTGTTTCGGCAGAAAAAATATTTTTGCTAATACTTTGTTGTGGATGGCATTGATTTCTTTATTAATGGGATTAGTGCCAACTTTCGCGACTTGGGGACTTATAGCAACATTTATTTTTGGCGGGTTACGTATTTTGCAAGGATTGGTTTTTGGTGCAGAATTCCCAGGAGCTTTAACTCTGCTTTCAGAACATATTGATATCAAAAGGCAGGGGGTTCACTTTGGTTTTATGATTTCGGCAATTGGTCTTGGAGTATCATTAGGATCATTGGTTATCTGGAGTTTGACAAAAATAATTACTGAACCTCAAATGGTTGCGTGGGGGTTTAGGCTCCCATTTATTTTAGGAGGAGGATTGGCGTTAGTAGGATTTTATATCCGCAAACATGTTCCAGAGACGCCTAAATTTTTAGCAATGAAAAAGGCTAAAGAAAAACCATCTTTGGGTCTTATAAAAAAACATGGGTGGCAAATTCTTAATATTATTGGAATTTTGTTGTTCCCATCAAGTCTAGTGGTTTTCAAATTAATTTTCCCCGTTTATTTACATGATTTTTATAAATTCTCAATGTCTGATATTTATTTGGCTATGACCTTTGGTTATATATGGTCAGCAATCATGTTGCCTATATTTGGTTGGTTGTCAGATTATACCGGTAAGAAGTTTTTAATTATTACTGCCTCACTAATTATGATAGTTTTTATTTTCCCTGTTTTTGCTTTATTGCGAACGGAATCTAGATGGGCCCTGTTTGTTTTTATTATATTTACACAAACTGTGACTGCTATTATGGCAGCTAGTTATTTTACGTTATTGCCACAAACTTTTAAAACAGCTATTAGGTTTACAGGAACTGCAGTAAGTCACAACATTACTCATACAATAGCTGCTTTAACCCCTTTGGCTGTAACTTATTTTTATGGCGTGCTAAGAAATCCGGATTATTTGGTTTGGATGTTTATTTTATTGGCTACGCTTACCATTGTAAGTACGATTGTATTTAAAATTAAGTCTCATGATGAGGTATGGCAGCCTTCTGATAAAAATACTGATTATGTTGAGGATATGGTTTAGTTTTAAAGAAAAAGTTCTATGTTGAGATTGCTGAAATCTATGCTAAATGATTCATGAAAAATGGTAGTTGCTGGTTTAGTCCGCGTCGCAAGGGTAGCCGCAGGCTTTAGCCTGCGATGTTATGACGCAAGCTAAAGCTTGCGCCTACCAAGCTTGTGGCCGCCAATATCGATCAATGCCATTTTAATCAGATTTCAGCGGTCCCATATTTAATCTGGGGATGATGACATGAAACAATCTAAAATTACCTTTTTAACCAGTATTGGTGCTGGGTTAGAGTATTACGATTTAGTGATTTATAGTTTATTGGTTAATTTTATTAGTCAGCAGTTTTTTCCAAGTAGCAGCTATGTTGCTTCTTTGTTCGCTACTTTTGGAGTGCTTGCTTTTGGTAATATAATTCGTCCTCTTGGCAGTATTATCTTTGGTATCTATGGTGATCGTTTTGGCAGGAGAAATGTTTTTGCCAATACTTTATTGTGGATGGCATTTGCAACCTTCGCCATGGGTGTAATCCCGAGCTTTGCTACCATAGGTTTGGTGGCCACAATACTTTTTAGCATGTGTCGCCTTTTGCAGAGCACGGTTTTTGGTGCGGAATTGCCGGGGGCATTAACTTTGTTATCAGAGCACATTGATAGCAAGCGGCACGGACTTCATTTTGGTTTTATGATTTCAGCGGTTGGGCTTGGGGTCTCTTTGGGGACATTTGTGACCTGGATACTTACAACAGTTTTAACGGAATCCCAAATGTTATCCTGGGGTTTTCGGGTCCCTTTTTTATTGGGAGGAGGTTTAGCTTTAGTTGGATTTTATATCCGTAAACATATTCCTGAAACGCCTAAGTTTCTAGCCACAAAGAAGGCTAATATTAAATTGAACCCTGCGGTAATTAAAGATCATGTTTCTCAGGTCTTTGTTGTCATTGGGATATTATTGTTTCCAGCATGTTTAATTACTTTTAAATTAATTTTTCCGGTTTATTTACACGATTTCTATCACTACTCTTTTTCTGATATTTATTTGGCAATGACCTTTGGTTATATGTGGTGTTCAGTAATGATACCAGTTTTTGGTTGGATTTCTGATTACATCGGAAGAAAGGTTTTGCTTATTATAGCGTCGCTGATGATGATTATTTTTAGTTTTCCAGTTTTTTCCTTGCTATATGGAGGAAAGCAGTTGGCATTATTCGGCTTTATTTTGTTTGGTCAAACGATAATTGCTCTTATGGCCGCTAGTTATTTTGTATTGTTACCGCAAGCGTTTCAAACGGTGGTTAGATATACTGGGGTTGCATTTAGTTATAATATCGCATATACCATTGCCGCCCTCACTCCGCTGGGAGTAAATTATATTTATGGGGTGCTTAAAGATCCAAGTTATCTGGTATGGGCATTTATCATTTTGGCCGCACTTACAATTATAAGTACGCTGGCATTTAAAGAAAAGTATGATTAAAAATTCTACTGAGATGCTAATAAAGTTGGCGCGTTGTATTATTAAGAGTATATATTCAGTTATGGGAATTAATTCTATAAGTTTAACTAAATAAAGGTTGTAAAGCATTTATGAGGCTACAGATAAATAATTTTTTAGAAATACGCAGATGGTGGCAATGGTTGTTAGCCCCGATTGTTATTATTACCATTCTTTTTGGATGGAAATATTATTGGATATCGTTTTCTGTTCCGCTGGTTATGTTGATAAACATGCTAAGCCTGCTATTTAAAAGGGGAAGGTTTGTTTGTGGGAATCTTTGCCCTAGAGGAGCTTTTTTTGATAAAATATTGCAGCCTTTTAGTCAAAAGAGGAAAATCCCTCTTTTTTTAAGGGATCGAAAGTTTCGCTTGATTGTTTTGACGATGCTTTTTGGATTTTTTATCTTCCAAGCCATACGTCCACCTTATACCGCTGAACATTTTGGGCATCTTTTTTGGATGATGTGCACTGTTACAACTTTGCTTGGGGTGTTGCTCGGAGTATTTTTTAGTCATCGTAGTTGGTGTGCTTTTTGTCCTATCGGTACTTTGATTAATCTTGCTGGCAAAAATGATAAAATTTTAACGATTGATAAAGATGCTTGTATTTCTTGTAAACTATGTGAAAAAGTTTGTCCCTTAAATATTGGGATTATAAAAGATCGTGATCAAGAGTTTTTGACTGATAAAGATTGTATAAAATGCGGTGAATGTGTGTCAATTTGTCCTAAGAAGGCTCTAAAGTAAAAGTAATTATGCTGTTTGATCTTGTTTAGTGCTTTGGTTTTGATGCCAGAGGAAAAGTATCCCTGGCATCAAAGAGCAATAACCAAAAGCAAAATCTAATAAACATATTAATATTTGATTGTAAATCTTAAACTTTTGTCAGCGCTTCGTAAATTCTCCAGCGATGTTTGATATCTTCTTCTGCTTGTTGCAAAAGATTTTTTGCAAGTTCTGGTTTGGTGCGCATTAAAATTCTATATCTATTTTCATTTTTAGCATATTCTTCAAATGGGATGCTAGGTTTTTCAGAATCCATTTGGAGCGGGTTTAATCCTTCTTTTACGCGATCAGGGTTATAGCGGTATAACGGCCAATGACCACATTGTACTGCGAGCTTTTGCTGCTGCATCCCTTGGTGCATATTAATTCCATGGGCAATACAGTGGCTATAGGCAATAACAATTGCTGGACCATCATAATTGTCTGCTTCTTGCATCGCTTTAATTGCTTGAGCAGGATTGGCGCCAATTGAAATTGTCGCAACGTAAATATTGCCATATGTGAGTAACATTAATCCGAGATCTTTCTTCGCTGCTGGTTTTCCATTAGCAGCAAATTTAACTACAGCTCCTCTCGGGGTTGCTTTTGAAGATTGACCGCCGGTGTTTGAATATACTTCAGTATCTAAGACCAAAGTTTTTATATTACGTCCGCTGGCTAAGACATGATCTAAGCCACCGAAGCCAATGTCATATGCCCAACCATCTCCACCAAGAGCCCAAACACTTTGTCTGACCAATTGATCTGCTAGTGATAATAACTGTTTGGCTTTTGATGTATTGATATTTTTAAGGATATCTTTTAGTTCGGCGACAGATTTTCTTTGTGTAGCAATTTCAAGATCAGTTTTTTGTTGATTAGTAACTATATCATTAATTAATATTGGGTCATTAATTTCAGATTTAAGCTTCGTTATTAGCTCTATAGCTTGTTCTTGATGTTTTTCAATGGTTAATAAAAAACCATAACCAAATTCAGCATTATCTTCAAATAATGAAGCACCAAATGCTGGGCCACGACCCTCGCTATTTACTGTCCAAGGAAATGTGGGTAAGTAACCAGCATAAGCTAGAGTACAACCGCAAGCATCTGCTACGATTAAACGATCACCAAATAATTGGGTTAATAGTTTAATGTATGGGGTTTCGCCACAACCGGCGCATGCAGCACAAAACTCGAACATTGGGGGAATATGCTGAAGTTCTTTTACTCCCATTTTGTCATTTTTAGCAGGGTTCCTTGGTAGGGATTCAAAGAATTTTATATTGGATCTACCTGTCTCTTTAGAGTCAGCAGTTTTGGCTTGCATGATTAATGCTTGTTTATCGGTCTTGTTCTTGTTTATAGGACAAACCTCTATGCAAGCCCCGCACCCGGTGCAGTCTTCCCCATATATTTGAAGGGTATAGCATTCTTGGGGTTGGGAATTTTTTACTGAAGCAAAAAGGAAGTTTTCTGGAGCATTTTTTAGAGAATCTTTAGGATAATTTTTAGCACGAATAGCGCTATGCGGGCAGGCCATTTGACATAGGCCGCACTGGATGCAGTTTTCTGGAGCCCATTTTGGTATTGCTAGAGCTATATTACGTTTTTCGTAACAAGTAGAATTGCTAGAATAAATACCATCGCATGGTAGTGCGCTTACCGGAATCTCATTGCCAAGGCCCGCAGCCATCTTACCAATTACATCTTGAATAAATTCAGGTGCATCACAGCTTATGGTTGGGGATAGGTCAAAGTTACTTGTAGCTGTGCTGGGTATTTTTACTTCAAATAAACTAGCTAAAGAGCTATCAACAGCTTGATAATTTTTTTGTAATACCTCTTCCCCTTTTGATGCGTAGGTTTTTTTAATAGCATTTTTAATTTTAGTAATGGCTAGATCTTGTGGGATAACATTGCTAAGAGAGAAAAAGCATACCTGCATGATGGTGTTGATATGGTTTTTCATGCCGGTTTCATGAGCTATCTTATAGGCATCAATCACATAGAATTTAATTTTCTTATCGATAATGGTTTGTTGTAAAGAGCGGGGCAATTTATCCCAAACTTTATCTTGTGGCCAAGAGCTATTAAGTAAAAAAGTGGCCCCCATAGTAGCTCTTTCTAAAACCGGGATCTTTTCTACAAAATTAAATTGATGGCAGCCAATAAAGTTAGCGCTTTTTATTAGATAAGTAGAATGAATTTTTTTAGGGCTAAATCTTAAATGAGATACTGTTTTAGACCCGGTTTTTTTCGCGTCAAATACAAAGTATCCTTGGGTATAAAGATCAGTTTCTTCACCAATGATCTTTATAGAGTTCTTGTTTGCGCTGACAGTGCCATCAGCTCCTAAGCCATAAAATAGTGCTCTGTATACTTCGTCTGCTTCAGTGTCGAACTCTTGATCATAATCTAGGCTAGTGTGGGTTAAATCATCGTTAATGCCGATGGTAAAATTGTTTTTTGGAGAATCTTTTTTAAGTTCATCAAATATCCCCTTAACCATTGCCGGCGTGAACTCTTTAGAGGCGATACCATAACGACCACCAATTACCTTTTGTTTAGAAAGGTTGTCTTGGTATTCTAAAATAGTAGTGGAAACCTCTTCGTATAATGGTTCGCCTGCTGCGCCGATCTCTTTGGTTCGATCTAAAACAGCGATTGCTTGGCAGGTTTTTGGCAGTGATGCTATAAATTGTTTTT
>JAHIYS010000066.1 GCA_018814965.1 Gammaproteobacteria bacterium | reverse complement strand
ATCTTAGCCTTTTGAAGAAGAATAATCTTAGCATCAAGCGCGAAATAAAGAGTAAACAAGCTCAGCACCTGAGCCATTATAAAACCACCTATCAGCCCTAATGCACCAAAAGAAATAAAACCACAAACAATTTGCACTAGAACCTGGATTAATCTTTGCTGAAAACCATTATAAGAAATAACCCCAAAGGCTTTTCTTCTTAAAGCCCAATTGAACAAAACCTGATAAATTCCAACCAGTAATAACGATAATGGCAACAACCATAAATATTCTTTTAACGCACTTGAATGAATAAAGGATAAGAAACGGTCACCAAAACTTATCGTGCATAGAAATATTAAAAACGAAGTAAATAATGATATTACCAAAGCTAACTTCGCCACGTGTGTTGCGGTTTTTTCCGTCAGAGGCAGAGGAATGGCGTTATCATACTTTCCTGCTATTAGCATTGAGAAAATACTATACAACGATAAATAAACCGTAAATAAACCGAAATCATCTGGGGAATATAATCTAGTCAAAACTGGAGAAGCAATAAATGCTACAACATAACCTAATGCTGATCCCGAAGCTATTACTCCGACATCTTTTAACATCCCATTTTTAAAAACTGGTATTTTAAATATTTTTGTCAACTCAAAATAGCTCTTCTTAATTTAGAAATACCTTAAAAACATAACCGCCCACAAACTTAAACTTTCTGCACTACAATCTAATGCATTTATTGGCAACAAGTTTGTATTTAATTCCTGTTGTAAAACACGATGCCTCAATACCATCTCCCTGTATCGGCAACTTCAATTGCTCTCCATACTCACTCATCCACCCAATCTGCTTGGCAGGAACCCCTGCCATCAAAGCATAATCTGGAACATCACGATTAACAACCGCGCCGGCACCAATAAAAGCATATTGTCCAACCGTCACCCCACATACAATAGTACAATTTGCACCTAAAGTAGCTCCTTGTTTGACTAAGGTATTACGATATTGGTCTTTACGCGATACTGCAGAACGAGGGTTATATACATTGGTAAAAACCATACTCGGCCCGCAAAAAACATCATCATCTAACGTAACATTATCGTAAACTGAAACATTATTCTGAATCTTGACATTATTACCTATAACAACTTTATTCCCCACAAAAACATTTTGCCCCAAAGAGCATCTACTCCCAATTTTTGCCCCGGCGCAAACATGCGCCCAATGCCAAACACGTGAATCGTCACCAATTTCAGCTCCAGGATCAATTATCGCTGTTTCGTGTTTTATATAGTTCATTTTCTAATATTCCAATGGTAAAGATACTTTACTACCATCTCGCGCTGAAAGATAAGCGGCAATTAAAAGCTCCAATGACTTTAAGCCTTCGCGACCATCAGTTTCTGGCAACGCCTCTCCTCTAAAAACTTCAATTATATTTTCATAATAACGTGGATGACCAAAACCATATACTGAAGTTGTCTCATAATTAGCTTGTTTTATATTTTCATCCTCAGGTTGTTTATCAGCAAACTCCCAGTGTTGGATCTCATTCACAGCCACCCCACCAATACGTACTGTCCCTTTTTCACCTATAACAGTAACAGAACCTTCTAAATTTTTAGGGTAAGTCAACATAGTAACATTTACGGAACCTAGCGCCCCAGAACGCCACCTGACATTAAGAACTCCCGTATCCTCAGTTTCAATATCTCGCGCTAAAGTTGCAGTCATCGCTTGCACCGATTCAATTGGACCAAACAACCAATCAAGAAAATCAATATAATGACTAGCTTGATTCATTAAAGCACCACCATCAAATTCCCAAGTGCCGCGCCATTTTGCATGATCATAATAACTTTGCGGACGGGTCCAAAATACATTTATATTAACCAAATAAATACGCCCAAAACGCTTTTCCTCTACTGCATGCTTTAGCATCCGTAAGGTTGTATTCATACGATTTTGCTTTACTACAAACAACCTCACACCAGCCTGGTCACACGCTTTAACCATCTCCAACCCATCTTGCCACCGCGTTGCCATAGGTTTTTCTGTAATAACATGTCGTCCTGATTCCGCAATACGACAAGCCTGATCTGCATGTAAACCACTAGGGGTACAAATAGTTACGACATCAACATCAGAACCACACAACAAGTCATCCAAGTTATTGTATCCGACACAACCTGTTATTTGTTTGGCTTTATCAAGAGCTTCTTGATCTATGTCACAAACTGCTCTTAACTCTAGGTTTTTACTATGCTCCCTTATTGCCTCAAGATGTTTTTGTGCAATTCGCCCACAACCAACAACAGCAATACGGATTTTACGATCTTTTATAATATTTGGAACCACTTTACCAATAACATTAGTCATAATAATTTTTACCTAAGCTTTAACAACATTATCCGCTGGTTCTTTATACACACCCCTGGTATCAATAATCAATTTGGAATGCTCCTTAATCGCTGCAAAATCAAAATCCTTATGCGCAGTAACAATAACTACCGCATCATAGCTCTTTAAGCTATCAGGCGTTAAAGTTACGCTTGCAAAATTTAAATCATGTTTACGCATCTTAGGAAAAACTGGAATATAAGGATCGGAATAATCAACTTTAGCCCCCTTTTCGATTAACAATTCTATAACTTCTACCGCCGGAGATTCTCGCATATCGTCGATATTTTCTTTATATGCAATTCCCAAGATCAAAACTTTACTACCTTTTAAAGACTTACTTCTATCGTTAAGAGCCAACATCAGTTTATCCACCACCCAAGCTGGCATAGAACTATTAACCTCCCCTGCCAATTCGATAAAACGGGTATTTATCCCATATTCGCGAGCTTTCCAAGTTAAATAAAATGGATCAATTGGAATACAATGACCACCAAGTCCAGGCCCTGGATAATATGGAACAAAACCAAATGGCTTAGTAGCCGCCGCTCTAATCACTTCGTAAACATCAATTCCCATCTTATCGCAAATAATCTTGATTTCATTTACCAAACCTATATTAACTGCGCGATGAATATTTTCTAAGAGTTTGGTCATTTCAGCTGCTTTGGTTGAGCTAACTGGATGAACATAATCAATCGCCTGTTCATACAAAGCTAGGCCAACCTCTAAACATGCAGGTGTAGTACCACCACAAACTTTGGGAGTAGTTTTTGTATTGAATTTTGCATTACCTGGGTCTTCGCGCTCCGGAGAAAAAATCAAAAAAACATCTTCACCAATTTTGAAGCCTCGTGACTCTATGCGTGGTTTTAACTCCTCTTCTGTGGTCCCAGGATAAGTTGTACTTTCCAAAGAGACCACCTGGCCGGCTCTAACATGAGGTAATAAAGCCTCCATAGTATCAACTACAAAACTTAAATCCGGTTCCCGATATTTATTTAATGGTGTTGGTACGCATATGATCAAAGCATCGGCGGTAGCAGCGTGT